>DATLOJ010000062.1:0-2528 GCA_035536315.1 Actinomycetota bacterium
CCCGTCGTACTTCTACCTGGCGGGAAGCACGCTGCTATTCGGCCTGCACCTATTCGGCCTCAACCGAATCGAACGCCCGAAGAAGGGCCTCGCCCAACCCGCCTAACCCCGGGAGCTCCGACCGGATTCACGGAGAAAAGCCCCGCGCTTTTCTCCGTCAGTTCCCTATAACGCACTTTTTCGAGAAAAGCTCCGCGCTTTTGTACAGGAGTTCCATGTGGCCCCTACTGCGCTAGCGCGGCTCTTTGTTGGTAGAAGGCCAGGATTTGCAGTTCGATTGATAGGTCTACTTTGCGTATCGAGACTGAGGGGGGGACCGTGATTACTGTCGGTGCGAAGTTGAGGATCGACTTCACGCCGGCCCCCACCAGTGCGTCGGCAACTTCCTGAGCAGCGGGGGCCGGCGTTGCAATGATCGCGATGGCAATTGATTTCCTCTTCGCAACGGCCCCCAGATCGCTCAGGGATTTGACCGTTACTCCGGCCGCTTTCTCGCCGACCTTGCTCGGGTCGCTGTCGAAGATCGCAACAATTCTGAATCCTCTTTCGAGGAAGCCTTTGTAGTTGGCGAGCGCGTGCCCGAGGTTTCCGAAGCCGACTATTGCAACGGGCCAGTCCTGAGTAAGACCTAGCTCACGAGAGATGTGAAATACGAGGTACTCCACTTCGTAGCCAACTCCACGGGTTCCGTAAGTACCGAGGTGTGACAAGTCCTTGCGGACCTTTGCTGCGTTGACGCCCGTAAGCTCGGCGAGCCGGTCGGAGGACATCGTCGTCTCTCCCTCGGCGCCTGCATCCACGAGGGCCCTCAGGTAAAGAGGAAGGCGGCCGACGGTGGCATCCGGTATGGGACGACGCTCTTCTGTGGGGTTTTGCATCTTACGAACTGATCTTAAGGCGAATTCACAAATTCACAAGGAACCGCTCAGCCGCTCCGCTCCTCGAGGATCCCCGGCAGATCCGAGGGGTCCATACCCCCCTCGAACACGAGCTCCCCGTCGACTTCGATCACAGGAACTCGAGTCCCGAACTCACCTTCCAGGCCGAGGTCGCCGCCGATATCGATAGATCGGTACTTCACGCCGAGGTCGTCCAGAGCTTTCATGGCGGCATCGCAAAGAGGGCATCGCTGCCGCGTATAGAAGTTGATCAAATAGCGAAAGACAAGGTCACAGCCACCCGCTCACGCCGAGCAGCCCGCGGGTCGCGGCCATCTCACCGACGTGAAGATAGCCGTGCATGATCACGCCGTTCGCGAGCGCAAAACCCACGGACCTGCCTTTGTACACAGAGACAAGCGCGTCATCGGCTTTCGCCGACAACGCCGGCCCGCTGCCAAGGCGTCCCTCGGCATCGGGAACGAGGTCCAGGTCTTCTGCAGAGATTGTCTTCAACCAGGCCCTCGTACTCTTGGATACCGCTTCCCAGTACGCGTCGACTTCAGCAGGATCCGCGGCGGCGCTGAAGCCTTCAACCTCGTCGTCGCTGTACCCCGTTCCGATCCGTTGGTCAGCGACTCCAATTCGCTCGGCCCACTCCTTGGATTCGATCAGTTGTGGATCGGCCCTGAGGAATCTGTTGACCAGCGTGTCCTCGGTCCTGGCGACGTGCCACATCAGCCACACAATCGAGTTGGAGGCAGGTGTCGGACGAATCTTTTGCTGTTCTGGCGGGACGAGACTTCGGATGTTCATCTCGTAATAACCTCGAACACCTTTTTGCTGCCCTGCTATCCAGTGCATCAGTTCCATGTGTGGACCACTCCTTTAGATGCCTACTAGCTCGTTGAGTCCGGCCGATTCCATCGCCTGCTGTATCCAGGCGGACAGGATGAAGACTTTTCCGAAAACCATCAGCAGTCCGAACGCGATTAGCAGGGTGCCGCTTACCCGAAGTATCGCCCGCTGTCTGCGTCTCAGCCAGGCCAGGCCCCCAATGAGCTTGGACGCGCCGATGGCGGAAAGAAGAAAGGGAATTCCAAGACCAAGCGAGTAGATCAGCAGCATCAGAGCCCCCTTGCCGGCCGTCTGCGTGTTCGCGGCAAGAGTCAGCGCCACCGCAAGTGTCGGGCCAATGCAAGGTGTCCACCCAAACCCGAACGCCAGCCCCATCGCGTAATTTCCCGCAACGGAGCGCGCCTTGCGCATGTCGAACCTGCGCTCGGACATGAGCCAGGGGGCGGGTATCAGCCCCATAAACACGAGGCCCATCAGAATTATGAAGGCTCCCGCCACTCGGATTGTTATCTGCTGGTTTGCCCGCAGAACTTGCCCGATGTAAGAGGCGGAGGTCCCGAGTGCGACGAAGATCGTCGTGAAGCCCAGGACAAATAGAAGAGTCGGTCCAACCACTCGCTTTACGTTGGGTTGCTCCCCGGCTTGATCGACAGCGCCCCCGGAAATGTACGAAAGGTAACCGGGAACGAGTGGCAGAACGCATGGGGAAAGGAATGAGACTGCCCCGGCTAGAAATGCGAATGCGGCAAAGGCGAAGTTAGCCTCCAAGCGGGTCGCTCGCCAGCATTCGGT
>DATLOJ010000063.1:0-4288 GCA_035536315.1 Actinomycetota bacterium
CAGACTTCCGTCGAGGAGAGTCGAAAGCGTCGACGCGGTAAGGATCTCCCTCACGGTCGTGTTGCTGTTGAGCCGCATCATCAGATCGCCGGCGGAGCGCTGCAGAAAGAAGCTGTACGGAAGGTCGGACATGTGGCCGACAAAACCAAGCGTGATCTGCAGGTCCATCTTGGTCCTCAGCTGAAGCAGCAAGTGCGCCCGCAAGAATGAAGCGAGGAAGTGAAACAACACCATCACTGCGAGTCCGGCAGTGAGCGCGTACAGCAAGCTCAGATCAGATGCCGGGACGACCCTGTCGACGAGGACGCCGGTAAGGATGGGAACCGCGAGTGCAAACAGCTGAATGAGGATCGAGCTGACTCCGACCTTGCCCAGCAGCCTCGACTGTTTGAGAAGGGGGCCGAGGTAGCGCATTACGCTGCGCCGCTTGGTAACGACGCCGGCCTTCAAGTCCGCCTTCGGCTCGAGCAGGATCGCGACGCCCGTGAACGACCGGTTGAACTGTTCCATCGAAATGTGTCGCCTGCCCATCGCAGGGTCGACTACAACAACGCCCTTTCGGGTCAGCTTTTCGAAGACCACGAAGTGGTTGAACTCCCAGTGCAGGATCGAGCCGGGTTCGAGGTGCCCGAGTGCATCGAGATCGAGGCTGACGCCTCTTGCCTGCAATCCGAAGAGCCGGGCTGCGTTCACGAGCCCAAGTGCGTCGACTCCATCGCGCCCCGATCCGGTCGCCCGCCTTACTTCCTCGAGCTCCGCAAGCCGGCCGTGATACTGCAATGCCATCGCAAGACAAGCCGCGCCGCAGTCCGAAATCTCGAGCTGCTGGACGTAGCGAATCCTCTTGCTCAAAAAAACCTGCCCAGAGCGGGGAAGAGCACGACTATCAGCGGCTCCTGCGTAGGGCCAACCGTAACCAATACCGAAGCCACGAGACCCCCCGCAAATAGGGCAAGAAGAATCCAGAATCCGGCGTTGCTCCAGCGGTTCTTCATCCGCATGACGTCGCCCGCGGACCCCCTGTTCACGTAATGCTCGAGCGCTGCCTTGCGGAAGATCGACTCCTCCTGCTCCGGCCCCCGGTCGCTCATTGCTTAGCCGACTCAGCCATGTAGAGCCTGTCGAGAAGGTGATAGATCAGCATTTCCTGGGCGCGGTGTGCCGAGCGAAGCATTCGATTGATGTGCATGTGCACCAGAGACGCCACAATCTCTTCCCTGGGCCGTGAGAGGTGACGGTGCTTCTCCAGCCCGGCGAGTTTCACCGCCAGGGGAAATATCTGAGAGCTCCGTTGCTCGAGGGTATCCGCTACCCAACTCGCCGGATCATCGAGGAGGGAGCGCAGCTCGTCTCTGTGTTTGGTGAACTTCTCGCCGATCCTTTTGCGGTGCTGCGCGGTGATCTGAAACTCCGACGACAACCCGTCTCGCGCGGAGCGAACTACTGAGCGCTTCGCCTCCGGCCCGAAGGAGAAGTCATTGAGCAACTCGTCCGCTCCCTTCAGGGCAAGTTTCCAACGAAGATCCGCTCCTTCGTCGCCGGATATCTGGGACAGAAGGCTGACGACCGCATCGCTGTCGGCGTGGAAAATCTCTTCGGCGATCTCGATCCCGTCCGGCCCCCCGTACCGCTCGACTTCTTGCTCATACGTGTCCAGCTGAATCTTCCACAACGCTCCGGACTCGACGAACGGCGCCGCCATCGTGCGAAGGTTCGGCAGGGCACTGGCCAGCAGCGATGCCGGTTCTCCCTTCATCCTCACGCGAAGGTGCCAGGCCGGATCTCCGAACCGAATGAAAAACCAAAGCCTCGCGTCACCTTGCTCCATTTGACTGATGACCCACGGATGCACCATGTCTCTCAGAATCACATCTGTTCCCGAGGTGCCTGCGTAGAGCTTCACATAGAGCCATTCCGATCCAGGACCGAAGCTTCGAACGGAGCCGGCCGGCGCTTTGCGAAGCTCAGCCGAAGGTTGAGATGGCGCTGAGAAAGGCACGATGATCTCGTGAGTGAACCTGCCTTCCGGGCCGGAAACAACGAGCTCGTCGGCCGAGGGAAACATCTCGAGAAGCGAAGCGCGGTTGCGCTGCTTGATTGTCTGGATGAGAGCATCGACCATCAATGGGTTGCGAAGGTCGACCGGAAGCTCGTTGTCGTAATCGCCCAGCACGATCCAGTCGGGCAGGTTCCTTTCCGAGCGGATTGTCTTCATCTCTTCGAAGCCATCCTTGGCGGACGACAGCGCGCGGATATCCCGATGGCTGAGGTTCCAACGGGCCCGGGTGAAGACGGTCTTGCCGAACCGCACACGGGGAAGAAACGGCATGCTCTGTAAGGGCCCCCACTGCCAGCTAAGACCCGCAGTCACTGCCTGATGCTGTAGCGAGCACAGAAACCTGTAAACGCCGAGGCTCCGGTAGGAGAAGTTGTGCGCGCATGTGAGCCTTGGGACGATTCTCTTGCCAAGCCTCTTAGACCGCAGAACAATTCGCCCATTCACAACCGACACGAGCAGATCCTGAACAGGGATTTGCGCATCATCCGGCGCCCCCGACTCTCCGAGGTAGGGGATCTCGAAGTCCCTCATCAGCGGGCGCAGCAGGACGTTGCCGACTCTTCCTTCGGGAAGGTGCACGATCTCGGCGAAAGCTGCGTCCGGGTCCTGAGACTCTTCCTCGTCGAGATGCTTCGCCAGCTCGGTGTAAAGGGCCGGGTCTGCATGACAGAAACGCCCGAGAAGGTTGCCGCCTGCAGGACCTGAGGCGCCGTCGTAAAGGAGTTTGAATTCGCCCCGGTCGACCGCCGCCTCATCCCTAGCGACGATTGTTGCCATGACCGCGAAGCCTCCGGGCAGGGGAGGAGGGGCCTTGCCCGCGAGTATTTCGATGTCCTCGGATTCCAGCACCAGCTCGTTGCCTCCCTTTGCAAGCACGTCGCCGACTCGCTCGAGAAGGTAAGAGCTCTGGTCGCTGAATCGCAGCTCCTGCTGGTCGCCCCGCGGAAGATCGATTCCCTCCAGAAGCGGAGAAGCCTCCGCCTCCGGTGAGGTCGACGCTTCGAATCCGATTCCGGATTCTTCATCCAAAACGTCGAGAAGGGGCATCTGTTTCTCCCCGTACCGGTCGTTGAAGTCTTGAATGAAGCGTTTGTGTGAGGCCGGCTCAGTGGAAGGTGCGATTCTGTGAAGGATGCCGACGGCTTTGGATAGCTCGTGAACCACCATCGGCCCGACGGAGAGCCCCGGGGCCGGCTTGACCATGTCGGTCTGGAAGAGTCGCGGGAGCTCAACCTTTGCGGGAAGAGCATCTAGGGCCGCAGCGATCTCGCGGTATTCCGAAGGCGGCGACCCAAGCGGCTGAGAGTCGATGCGTTTCAGCCGGTCGATCGTCCCGCGTAGAACTTCGCCTGAGGTGCGGGCAGGCTCAATCGATAACAAGGCGTCGGCCATCCGGGGGCCCGGCTCGTCTCCCGTTACCGCGGGTGTCAGTGTTCCAACCAGGACCTGTTCATCGATCAGCTCGCCGATGAACTCGCGCGCCTCCTCGATCGTGACCTCTTCGTCGCAGAGTGGCTGCGCCAGCTCATCGATAGTGGCCCCATGACGAGCGCGCTCGATCGTGTCGATCAGGTAATCGGTTTCCTCAACGGCAACCAGCCGGTGCGATCTGCTCCTGTCCGATGGGTTCGTGTGGGACTCTGCGTACCGGATCCGGCCAGCGGCCCGGTAGAGGCTGGAGTTAGGTTTGTACGTTAGGGATTCCCTCACCAGGGCATCCGCCTCAAGGGTCTCGGCGAGAGAAGTCAGGTAGTCCATGTCCAGGCGGGTGTGCGTCTCGTAGGACGCAAGATCCTTGAGCTCCAAATGAGTGGCCCCGCCCACCGTTCCGGTGGTCGTTCCTGCAAACAGGCCGAATGGGGTCGGCCTGGTGCTCATTCGCGCGAAGTACTTGACCAATGCCCGCTCGATCTTTCGGCCGCGCGCTGATTCCGGATCCGCCTGCCAAACGGGGATCGATCCCTCGAGCTCCGGTGACGCGATGAACAGCGCCTCCCTTATATGAGGCTCGTCGACGATCTCTGCGAGGCGCTCCCGCAGCTTCGAGGGATCGCCTGAATCGCTCCACTCGAGCAAGGTTTGAGCGGGCAGCAGGGGAGTGCGAAGGACGAAGAAGCCCGCAGGTTGAACCTTCAGCTTGCTCATAGGAATGACAACCTAGCCGCACGCATGGTCCGGCGCGCAAAGGCCCCCGATTTCACGGGGGCCTTTGAAAGATTCCTGACCGCC
>DATLOJ010000064.1:0-7173 GCA_035536315.1 Actinomycetota bacterium
AGCACGGCCACACCGGCGAGGGTGATCCAGGGCTTGGACTTGTCGTAGGTCTCGCCGAGGATGTAACCGGCGCCCACGACCTCTGCGATCGATAGCAAGGCCCCTACGCCATCGGCCGGGAAGAACTTGCGGCTCCTTACATTCGAGGCCCCCGCCGCCGCCCCAATGAGCGCGGAGGGGAAAGCGGCCAGCCTTCCGAGAAAGACGACTCGGTTGCCCTTTTTCTTGAGGACCTTCTGCATCTTCTTGATCTTCTCTTGCGGCAGAAGGCGTTTCGCCAGATTCGGCATGTCTTTGCCCGACCTGATCTCGCTCGAATACATACGCCCCAGGTAGTAAAACTGCCAAACCCCCAGAAGCATCAGCGGCACCGCGGCAATCAAAATCTCGAGCAAATTGATCTCCCCCCGCCTGGCCAGGAATCCCGCCGCCAGAAGAACCTCTTTCGTGGGACGCAAGAGCACCAGCACCAGGAAATGTTCCTTGTAAAGAAAGGGGGCCAGAGGAATCGCGACAATTCCGAGCAGGATTCGAACCCCTGCCAGCCACAGCAGGGCTTGCCTTGGAAATGGGGGTCCTTTCACGGGAGTAGCTTTACTCTCTGATCAAAGGGGGCAAACCAATAATTGTGAAAAATCTGCTTCCCGCCTACGTCAGAAAGCGGCTGGATCCTGCGGAGAGGTACGGGCTTCGCCTGACCCTTTTCGTCCTCGCCGTGTCGCTTGTAGCGGTCCCGTTTTCGTGGCTGCTCGTCCAGGTCGCCTCCAGCCGCGGAATCGTTCGCTACGACACCGCATTGGCCAAGCGGATGTTCGAATACAAGCTGGACCACCCCTGGATCGCAAGCGTGATGAATGCGATCAGCCTCCTCGGGGCACCCCTCTGGTTCTGGGTGCTTATCGGGGTCATTGCCCTTTACCTGCTCAAGAAGAATCAAAAGCGGCTGGCGGCCTACCTTCTCTCCTGCACGCTAGGCGGCTCGATCGTGAACACGATCGTAAAGGTCACCGTCGACCGCCCAAGACCGACTTTCAGGGACCCTTCGGCAATAACATTCCAACGCGGCAAGAGCTTCCCATCCGGACACACGATGAGCTCGACAATTGCCTACGGCGCTCTGCTGCTCATCTTCCTGCCGATAGTCCCCAAGAAATACCGCACCCCCGTGCGGATCGCCGCCGCCACTCTCGTGATTCTGATCGGACTGTCCCGGCTGGCCTTGGGAGTCCACTACCTCAGCGATGTTATCGGTGGTTTCGTTCTCGGACTTGCTTGGCTATTCGCTGCAACCGCGGCCTTTGAGATCTGGCGGTCGGAGCGAGGAAGACCCCTCACCGAGCCCCTTAGTGAGGGTTTGGAACCGGAGGCCAAGGAGTCGCTGACCCCGGGAACGGAATCCGGGAGCTAGTGCTCCAGCTGGAGCACTAGGGGGCTTTTCTAAGGCGGTAGAGGCTCACCAATCCAAGGTTTTTCAACCGCCGGGGGCCCAGCCGCACCACATCGTATTCCTCCGTCAGAGCCTCTCTGAAACCCTCGGAGAACATGATCGACCCGGCTCTCGCGTAACCTGTGATGCGCGACGCGACGTTGACGGGCCTTCCAAAGTAATCGCCTCCGACCGTGACGACCCCTCCGAAATCCAGGCCCGCGCGCACCTTCGGAAGATCATCATGCTGTTGAACCCGGTCGATGATGGCGACGGCCGCACGCAGCGTGCTGTCCGCGTCGGGAGCCACGAACATCACGGCGTCCCCAAGTGACTTTACGAGGCGGACTCCGGCTTCCACACAAGCATTGAGAACGAGCTCCTCGAACAGAGTGACGAGAGCGGTCAGATCTTTCTCTTCGACTTCATCGGAGATCCTCGAAAAACTCACGAGGTCGACAAAGCCTACTGAGACCATCAGGTGTGCCTCTTCGCCTCTGCCTTCAGGCAAGTGCTGCACCGCCGCCCAGAGATGCCGCCGGAATATGTATCCGAGCGTTGCCGGCGTTACCTCCACTATTCGCTCGATTCCCGTGGCCAGTTCGTCAGTTCTGGCCTCGGAACCGATGCGGTCGACCAGAGCCCTTACCTGAGCGTCGGTAACCCTCGACATGACACGGCCCAGAAGACGTGAGACGACCAGGATGTTCTCGATCGGGTACCCGGATTTGAGGAACATCGCTACCGTCCGAAGAGCGTCGACGTCTCTGTCATTGAAAGCCACGACGCTTGGGTCGATATGCGCCATCCCGATGGCCCCCCAAACCCGCATGGCGATCTCCTCCTCGATACCGGCCTTTTCAGCCGCCTCGTATCCGCTGTAGATCGCGGGAGGAAGAATCAGTTCAGAAAGTCTCTGCTTCTCACTATCGGTGGGTTCGCTCATCTGGGCATATTCAAACATCCCCTGGACGCGAAAACGGCGGCCGTAGCCGCCGTTTTCGAAACACCACCCAGGTGTTAGAACATTGGAAGCAGATACTTCGCGATGAAGAAAAGTACAACGATTGTGATCGCGAGAATAAATGCGTACTTCACAAATGCGTATCCGGTGAGGCCTGTTGATACCGGGTCCTGCGTGACTACGCGACGCTCGACAACCGGCTCTTCATGATCGTGGTGCAGGGTCATTACTGCCTCCCTAATCTCTGGCTTGCTTTCATAGCTTTCCCTTTACCAGTGCGACCAAACACCGAACGTAGCGCACACACACACTCGGTCCTATCCGTCAGGAAGCTAGCTCTTCGACTTGTTCTAGCGCTTCTGAGTCGACGCCCTGAAGAAGGTCCAGAACCGCAAGCTCAATCGGGCCCTGGATCGCCCGCTGCCCAGCTTCGACGTCGCCCAGCTCTTCGAGAGCTCCAGCAACGGTGACGCCGGCCCGGAACCGGTCGAAGACTCTCGGGTCGATGTACGAGGCCCGGCACACTGCCGGCGTATTACCCAGATAGTGAGCCACCTCCTGCACCGTTCTGCTTTCCGCCCGCTTCCTCGCCGTAGGGGACGCTGCCGCCGGGCCCGACACCGCAAGGGCAACCGCTGCGAGAACAGTCGCCGACCACGTCCTGAAATCTTTGGCGGTGAACTCAGCGCCGGCAATTTCCTTGATGTAGCTGTTGATGTCCGATGACTTGACGTCGAACCAGTCTGCCCCCCGCTTGTACGCAAGCAGTTCCTCACCCCCCACCGCTCTCCTCTTGAGAGCAGCCACCACTTTGTATACGTCCTGATCGACGACAGATTCGATTCGTCTCTTGCCGCTCTTGGCTCGGTAATCGAATGTAACGACACCCCCCTCCGACAAAGCGACGTGACGTTTGCGCATGGTTGCAAGGCCGTAGGTTTGGTTCTGCTCCGCATAATCCTCGGTCCCGATGCGAAAGAAACCTCGATCGAGCAGCCTGACGGCACAGGCAAGCACGCGGCTCTGGGAAAAGCCGCGCCTTGCAAGGTGCGCTGAAGTAGCGGATCGAATTCTGGGCAGGCGCCGCGCGAATTCGATCATGTGATCGAACTTCTCCTGATCCCTGCGCCTGCGCCAGTCCTGGTGGTACAGGTACTGCTTCCTACCTGCGGCGTCGCTGCCGACCGCCTGGAGATGCCCGTTCGGGTAGGGACAGATCCACACGTCGCGCCACGCCGGTGGAATCACTAACTCCCGGATTCGCTCGAGAGTCTCCGAATCCGTGACCGGCTCTCGGGACGAGCCAACATAGGCGAAGCCGCGCCCGCGGCGAACCCGGTGGATACCCTTGCCAGAACAGTCGGTCCTTCGAAGCCTCGCCATCCCAAGGGTTCTTCCCCAGGACGGCTGACGCTAGACCTGCATGCAGGTCGTTCGACGGGGTGGACCTTCGCTCGTAGAGTCAGTTGGCCATGTTGGATAACAGCCCCCTGGGCGCCCGGCTCTACTGATGCGATCACAGGCTCGTCGCGACCGCAGCAGCCCTCTTCCCGAAGAAAGGAATAAGTCTCAAAAAGTCAGGGAGATGTTCGACGCCATCGCTCCCAGGTACGACCTGGTCAACCGTGTGATGACTCTCGGAATGGACCGTGGGTGGCGACGCCAGGCCGTTGACCGGTTGGAGCTGGCACCGGGCTCTCTGGTGCTCGACATTGCCTGCGGCACGGGGGATTTTTGCAACGAACTCATTCACCGGGGAATACATGCGGTGGGAATTGATTTCTCGCCGGGCATGCTGAGATCCGCGAAGACCCCCGCACCACTGCTTGCCGCCGACGCGCTGGCCCTGCCGGTAAAACGAGGGGCAGCGGATGGAGTCACGTGCGGTTTCGCGCTGCGCAACGTCGCGAACCTGAGGACCTTATTCGGGCAGATGTCCTATGCGTTGAGGCCCGGAGGTCGTTTCGCAATACTCGAGGTGGACGAACCTGAGAGCGCAATCCCCCACTTCTTCCACCGTCTGTACTTCCACCAGGTTGTGCCGCTAATCGGTGGGGCCATCTCCGACCGGCGGGCGTATCGCTACCTGCCGGCTTCGACGTCTTATCTGCCCCCACCCTCAGAGATTCTGGAGATGCTGAAAGACGCGGGGTTCAACGAGCTGGCCCGCGTTCAGCTGGGTATGGGAGCTGTCCAGATAATCAGCGGCACCAGGATATGAACAGACGCAACAAATTCGCGCAGGACATAGCGCGCGCCCTTGGAGTCCGCGCAGTCCCTGGGGGCCTGGAGGAGGCTGAGGAGACCCACAAGGATGGCAAGCTGATTCCACCCGGACTCTCCGCCCTAACCAGGGAGCTCAAGGATGTGCGGCCTCTCTCTCTCATCAGACCTCGCGGATTCGTTTGGATAACAGGCGACTCCGGACTGGTCGCGTGGGGGGAAGCAGCACGAATCGATTGCGGTACGGGGAGCGATCGTTTCAAGACTGCGGCGTCTCAACTCGACCGGTTGTTCGACCACGTCGAAACGGAAAACCCATACGAGGACATCGAAGGCACCGGGCCAATTGCGTTTGGGTCTTACACCTTCGATCCGGAGACACCAGGCTCTTCGATTGTGCTTCCGAAAGTCATCGTGCGCTGGGTGGGCAAAGACGCGTGGGTCACCCACATTGGTGAAGAACTGCCGGAGATCGCGGGTGAGAGCCGCAACTCTGCGGCTCGCACGCCAAACGACATCTCCATCAGAAGCGACACCGAACAGTGGCTCAACGCGGCCCGGAAAGCACTCGAGCTAATTCGCGCTGAGCAACTCGAAAAAGTCGTCTTAGCAAGAAAGGTGGATGTTCGGGGACAGCACGACTTTGACATCCCCGAAATTATTCGAGGCCTGGCGGAGCGGTACCCCTCGTGCTTCACCTTTGCTTTCGAGGAGCTGGTGGGGGCGAGTCCGGAACTGCTCGTCCGCTTGCGGGGCACCGCTGTGGAATCGATACCTCTCGCAGGATCGGCCCCCAGGGGCGGCGGGCCGGAAGACGACAAGCTTCTTGCGGATGCTCTTCTGGCGTCCGAGAAGAACCTCCTGGAGCACCGGCTTGCTGTGGAGTCGGTGGTCACCCCACTGAATGAGCTGTGTCACATGGTCGAGGCCGATCCCCGGCCGGAGGTGCTTCGCTTGTCCGGGGTGCAACATCTGGCAACGCATGTGACCGGGCAGCTGCACACTCCCCTTTCATCGCTCGAGCTGGCCGGGGTCCTTCACCCAACTGCTGCGGTATGCGGCACGCCGAGAGAGGTTGCCATGCAGGCGATTCGTGACCTTGAGGGTCAGGACAGGGGGCGGTACTCAGGAGTAACCGGATGGGTCGACGACCACGGCGACGGTGAGTGGGCTATCGCGCTTAGATGCGCAGAGATAGCGGGGAGTGACGCGTCGGTATTTGCGGGATCCGGAATCGTCAGAGGCTCGGTTGAGGAGGAAGAGCTTGCTGAGACAAACCTGAAGCTGGAGGCCATTCTCTCGGCTATTTCCTGACGGCCTCGTCCACTGAGGCCCAGATGCGCTCGTGAGCGGAAACGTTGGAATCGAGAGCAGTCCTCACCTCGAGAATGTGAATCCCCTTCGCGGGGTGTTCGGCGATGAGTGCACGCAAATCGGCAGGAGATTGGCAGAGGGTGTAGGCACAGCCAAACGATTCCGCAATGGCCCCGATATCCGATCCGTGGGGCGTTGCGAACAATCGAGTAAATGTTTCTCCCAGGTCCCTTTGCGACAGGAAGCCAAAGATTCCTCCTCCATCGTTGTTGAGAACGACGATGGTGGCAGCCACATCGTTCATGCGAGCAGTCAGCAGCCCGCCAACGTCGTGAAGAAAGGCAAGGTCCCCGCACAAACCGAAAGTCTGTTTTCCCGACATAGCGAGACCAACGGCCGTCGATATAAAGCCGTCTATGCCGTTAGTCCCCCTGTTCGACTGCACCTCGAGGTCCGGCCGAGGCAGCATGAACCAGTCGACGTCCCTGATCGGCATGCTCGATGCCACCAGCAAGGTGGACCCGCCCGGAATGCTTTGCGTCACCACCCGCGCAGCAACCGGCTCGCATAGACCAAGCTCGGCCATCGCCGAATCGGCCGCTCCTTCGGCAGCACTTTCAGCCTCCTGCCAGTCGTTGATCCAGCTGCTCGAACCGGAGGAACTCACTGACTTGGAGAGGTCATCGAGCGCTGCGCTCGGATCCGCGCGAACAATCTTGGTCAATGCCCTGGAAGGGTCCAGCCAGCGGCCGTCTCGATCGATTGAGATTTGCTCCGGCCCCCTTCTGAGAAATTCGGTGAGCCTGCGCGACGTCCCGATCGAGCCGAGACGAATCACCAAGTCCGGGGTGTGAGTCTGCGCGAATGGAGTGCATCGAATTATCGCGTCGTACAGTGAAATTACGTGCTTGCCGGTCCTGCATCCGGAATGTGCTTCCGCGATCACGGGCCAGCCTGTTGTCCTGGCAAAACGCTCGACGGCCATCGGGTCGACTTCTCCCGCCCCCACCACCAGCATGCCTCGCTCCGCTGCTTCTATCCGGGTCGCCAATTCGTCCATGCCGGCTAACTCATGCCGGCCCGCGTCGAGCTGGGTCCAGGGCCTGCCTTCCGGCCTTCCGGAGATGTCGACCTCTTCGTCGTGCGACTCTGCAATGAAGGGCTCTCTGAAAGCCAGGTTGAGGTGAACCGGGCCGCGGGGTGAACCCACCGCCTCCGCAAAAGCGCGGGACGCGATAGAGCGCGA
>DATLOJ010000065.1:0-3042 GCA_035536315.1 Actinomycetota bacterium
GTCCGTGCGGGCAGCCGCGGAAACTCTCGCCTCGCTAGTCGACGATCCGCAGGCCAGCAAACACTTCGCGGAGCAGTTGCTAAAGGACGCAGAGAGGCTTTCCCAAATCGTTACCGACCTGCTGGACCTTTCGCGTCTGGAGAGTGAACAACCGAACCTGGAACGCATCCCCCTCGACTCCGTCGCCCGGGAGGAGGCCGGACGTCTCGGCGATACCGCCGCCAAGGCCGAAGTCGAGGTGAGAGTCGCAACGGAGGAAGTCCTGGTCGACGGGTCCATGAAAGACCTTTCGCTGGCGATCAGGAATCTGCTCGAAAACGCGATTCAGTACACCCGGCCCCCGGGTACCGTGAACATCAAGGTCTTCCAGGACAATGGGCAAGCGGTGGTCTCCGTATCGGATTCCGGAATTGGCATCCCGTCGAAGGATCTTCCCCGCATATTCGAGCGCTTTTACAGAGTCGACCGGGCACGCTCGCGGCACACCGGGGGGACCGGTCTTGGTCTTGCCCTGGTTAAGCACGTTGCCGAGCAACACGGGGGCCGGGTGGAAGTCGAGAGCGAGCTGGGATCGGGGTCGACCTTCAGGCTGATCCTCCCGCTCCAGCCTTGAAGCCAGCACAGAAGAGTACGATCGTGCGCAAATGAGAAGAGAGTCCAGCACCGGCGGAGGGCAGCCTCGCACTGCCCCCAGGCATTTTCACAACGAGCTCAGAGACCTCGAAGTCGAGGTACAGGAGATGGCCACCGCCGCCCACGGCCTCGTCCAGCAGGCGGTGACCGGCCTTGCTCGGGACGACGCTGAGATTCTGAGCCGGGTTATCAGCGGCGACGACGAAATCGACCGCTTCTACCTGAGCATAGAGGAGCGAATCCTCGACCTTTTCGCTCTGCAGACTCCCGTTGCATCCGACCTCCGGTTCCTGACGGTGGTCCTTCACCTGAACCTTCATCTGGAACGAATTGCCGACGTGGCCGTCAACATGGCCAAGCTCGCACAGCTTGCATCGGACCTTCCGCGCGACTCAGAGGTCGTCAGTCATCTCGAGGAGATGGGAACAATCGCCCTTCAAATGATGTCGACCGCAATGGACGCGTTCGCCCGCAGGGATTTGTCTCTAGCCCTCGAGCTTCCCGCAATGGACGACCCCATCGACCGGCTCAACAGAGGCATGTTCCAAAAGATTCTCTCGCTCGCTTCCGACACAAAGATGCTCGAGTGGGGAATTCGAATGCATGTTGTTTCGCGTCAGATCGAACGGATAGGAGATCATGCCGTGGACATCGGCGAGCAGCTGGCCTTCCTCATCACCGGGGAGTTCCGGGAGTTCACCGATGCGTCACACCCCTCCGCCGAATGAGCCTTTAGAACTGAGAGGAGCTGCCTTCATTGGAATTCACACGACTCGGCCGTACCGGACTAAAGGTAAGCCGCCTTTGCCTCGGAACGATGAACTACGGCCCGGAAGCCACGGAGGAAGAGGGCCACGCACAGATGGATCGCGCGCTCGACGAAGGAATCAATTTCTTCGACACCGCAAACGTTTACGGGAGAAGCAAGGGAGTGGGCGCTACCGAGACCATCATCGGCAACTGGTTCAGCAAAGGTGATGGCCGGCGTGAGAAGGTCGTTCTGGCTACCAAAGTCTTCGGATCGATGGGCGACTGGCCCAACGAGAACAAGCTCTCCGCTCTCAACATAAAGAGGGCCTGCGACGCGAGCCTCAAGCGTCTTCAAACCGATCACATCGACCTGTACCAGATGCATCACGTAGACCCCCAGACCCCGTGGGACGAGATCTGGCAGGCGATGAACCTTTTAATCCAGCAAGGCAAGATCCTGTACGTCGGCAGCAGCAACTTCGCCGGGTGGCACATCGTCCAGGCCAATGAATCGGCAAAGCAAAAGGGAATGCTGGGGCTGGTCAGCGAGCAGTGTCACTATCACTTGCTCGAGCGGCGCGTGGAGATGGACGTTGCGCCCGCGTGCGCGGAGTACGGCCTTGGTCTCATTCCCTGGAGCCCGCTGGCTGGAGGCTTGCTCGGAGGGGCCCTCAAGAAGCAAAACGAGGGGCGCCGATCATCGGAGGCGGTACAAAAGCGCATCGAACAGAAGCGCACTCAGCTGGAGAGTTACGAAAAGCTGTGCGCGGACATCGGCGAAGAACCCGGCGTCGTCGCGCTTGCCTGGCTACTGAGCCGCCCCCAAGTCGACGCTCCGATCATCGGCCCCCGAACGATGGACCAGCTCGAGAGCGCGCTACGGGCGGTTGACGTGAAGCTGGACGACGATGCTCTGAGCAAGCTCGACGAGATCTTCCCCGGACACAAGACTTCGCCGGAAGAGTTTGCCTGGTAGCTACCAGTCCAAAGCTTCGAGCAAGGCGTGCGCGATGACTGCATGCCCCGCCGCGTTCGGGTGAACCGGCTCCGGGCAAAAGTGCTGGGGAGGCTTGTGCTTTAGTTGCTCCAGGAACTTGTCCTGCGTTCGGACGTGAATCGCGGAGTACTCCGACGCGAGCTTGTGGACGATGTCGATGTACTCACCCAGCAACTCGAGGACTTTTCGTCTCCAGCTGTCGGCGTGCTCTTCGAGCGTGATGTAAAACGGGTCCAGCAGAACGATCTGCGCCTTTTCGGATGAGCGGTCGAGAATGCTCCGGTAATGCTCTTCGTACTCGGTCGGAGGGACAGGCGTCGACCACGGGTGGTCCTTCCATAGGGTGAACGTCGCGTCGTTCACGCCGATCATGATCGTTATCCAGTCGGGATTGTAGGCAAGCACGTCGTCGGTCCAACGATCCTTGAGATCGCGGGCCGTGTTGCCTCCGATGCCTGCGTTGAAACATCGAAGGCCGTGCGCGGGGTATCGGGCGCCGATTAGATCGATGACCTCGCGCACGTAACCGTTTCCGAAAGGCATGGCTGTATCGCGCCGGCCTGCGTCGGTAATGCTGTCACCGGCAAAGACGAGGGTCTGACCCGGTTTGATTCGAAACTCACTCATAGAGGCCGCAATAGTAAAGGTCAGCTCTGGGAGAC
>DATLOJ010000066.1:0-9272 GCA_035536315.1 Actinomycetota bacterium
AGCCGTGCGAACCCGCACACAAGCGTCGTTCCATACAACGCCTTGAATTCCTGGAACGAGGACCCATCCACGATGCGCGCGATCACTTCTCTCACGTCGTACGGAGTGCGCACATCCGAAGGAATGATCGAGTAAAGCTGCTTTGGGTCGTACTTCGGCTCCTGCGGATCCTTGAACCCTGCGGGGAGGTCTTTCGTTCCGGGGAGAGTGGAAACGATCTCGCGGACGATCTGCAGGGCGTGCATGTCGTCAAGTGCGTAATGGTCGGCCACCCCAGAGGTCCGGGCGTGAACGTCGGCTCCTCCGAGCTCCTCATCCGTGACTTCTTCGCCGGTCGCTGCCTTAACCAGAGGCGGGCCCCCGAGAAAGATCGTTCCTTGTTCCTTGACGATGATGGCCTCGTCGCTCATCGCCGGGACGTACGCACCGCCGGCCGTGCAAGAGCCCATGACGGCGGCAATCTGCGCGACCCCGAGCGCGGACATGTTCGCCTGGTTGTAAAAGATGCGGCCGAAATGCTCCTTGTCCGGAAACACCTCGTCCTGCATCGGCAGGTAAGCCCCGCCGGAGTCGACCAGGTAGATGCAGGGCAGCCGGTTCTGCATCGCGATTTCCTGCGCACGCAGGTGTTTCTTGACGGTAATCGGGAAGTACGTTCCGCCCTTTACGGTGGCGTCGTTGCAGACGATCACGCACTCGCGCCCCGACACTCTGCCGACTCCGGTGATGATTCCGCCCCCCGGTGCCGCGTCGTCGTAAAGGCCGTACGCCGCGAGTTGTGAGAGTTCCATGAAAGCAGTTCCCTGATCCAGCAGAGCCTCGACGCGTTGACGCGGAAGCATCTTTCCGCGGGACAGATGCAGCTCCCGAGCTTTCTCGGATCCGCCAATCGCCGCCTCAGCGATTCTCTTCCGGAGGTCGGCGACGAGTGCCTCCATCGCCTGCCTGTTTGCAAGGGCGCGCTCGGATGCAGGGTCTATGGCTGTGGGGATCACGGGCATTGCTTTTTCATCCTAACTTCTGGCCCAGGTGCACAACGTCGCCCGCATATACGGCCTGGTTGCCGTCGAGTACCAGCCTGCCGTGGTCGTCAACGTCCGTCGCAACTCCCTCAACAGATGATCCGCCCAGCTCAACGGTCACCCTCCGTCCGATCGTGTCGCAGACCTGCCTGTAGAGGTCTACGACTTCGGCAGGATCCCTTTCGATGTGGGCGAGAAAGCCCTTCGCCAGGTCGGCGACCAGCTTCTCCCTATCGCAGGTCTCTCCCGTTTCGAGCAGCGCGCTGGTGGCGACTTCCGAAAATTCCTGGGGAAGCTGCGTGTGGTTGGCGTTGATGCCGATCCCTGCAACGAACGCAGCGGAGGGTCCGCCAGTTGAAACGATCTCGATGAGACATCCGGCAATCTTTTTGCCGCCGGCGAGGACATCGTTCGGCCACTTCAGCCCTGCTTGCACTCCCTGAGCGGCGAGCGCTGTTCTTGTTGCGAGTCCAGCGGCGAGTGAAACCGCCCCGAGGGCCTCGGGGTGCGCCGAAGCCCGAGCCGCAATCGACACCTGCACCCCCATGCCGGGAGCCGAATACCAGGATCGATCCAGCCGTCCGCGCCCTGAAGTCTGATGATCGGCGACAACAACGAGTGGAAGCTCCTTCCCTTTGGTAGCGAGCTCCTTCGCATCCAGGTTCGTCGACCCTGTTTCGGGCAGATAGGTCACCGATCTGACTGCCGGGCCGAGCAGTTGGCGAAGCCTGTCCGAATCCATCCGGGCCATTTTGAACGATGGGGGCCGGGTTAAGATCGACGGCAATGGCCCCCTTCAAAAAAGTGCTCGTAGCAAACCGCGGCGAAATTGCGATCCGCGTGTTCCGAGCGTGCAGAGACCTCGACATTCAGACCGTCGCTGTTTACTCGGAAGCGGACCGCGACGCAGCGTTTTTGGATTATGCGGATGAGTCATACCTATTGGGGCCCACCCCCCCGGCAGAGAGCTACCTCAATCAGCAGCGGTTGCTGGACGTTGCGAAGAAGGCCGGGGCTGAGGCCATTCACCCCGGATACGGCTTTCTGTCCGAGAACCCAACTTTTGCAAAAGCAGTTGTCGACGCAGGGCTCGTCTGGATAGGTCCTCCACCCGAGGCTGTGGTGGCCATGGGCGACAAGGTCTCGGCAAGAAAGGTTGCCCACGAGGCAGGCGTTGCATCTGTTCCCGGAACCGATAAGCCGATCGCGTCATATACCGAAATCGCAGAGTTCGCCAAAGAGCACGGCTGGCCCGTTGCGATCAAAGCCGCTCATGGAGGCGGGGGCCGGGGCTTTCGCGTCGTACGCGAAGAGAGTGAAGCGGAATCCGGATTCGAGGCTGCCGGCCGCGAGGCAATGCTCGCGTTCGGAAACGCCGACGCATACATAGAGCGTTACTTGGAAGAGCCGCGCCACGTCGAGATTCAAGTGATGGCCGACTCCTCCGGAAACGTCATCCACCTCGGGGAACGCGACTGCTCGCTGCAAAGAAGGCATCAGAAGCTGGTTGAGGAGTCTCCATCGCCAGCGGTGGACGATGCGGTCCGGGCGGCCATGGGAGAAGCGGCGGTAAAGGTCGCTGTCGCAGCCAGCTACGTATCCGCCGGAACAGTCGAGTTCCTGCTGGAGCAGACGGACGATGGCCCGAAGTTCTGGTTTCTCGAGATGAACACAAGGCTCCAGGTCGAGCACCCCGTGACGGAAGCAGTAACCGGACTCGACCTCGCGAAGGAAATGATCCTCGTCGCATCGGGTGAGCAGCTTTCGCTGTCCCAGTCCGATGTTCAGCTGAGAGGCCATGCAATCGAGCTGCGCATCAACGCAGAGAACCCCGCCAAGAACTTCATGCCTAATCCGGGAACGATCACGGCCTACTCGGAACCCGGGGGGCCGGGGGTGCGGGTGGACTCCGCAGTGCGCGAGGGTTCTGAAATTCCCCAGTCCTACGACTCACTCATCGCAAAGCTGATTTGCTTCGGCCGCGACCGGCCAGAAGCAATCGCCCGGACAAGGCGCGCGTTGTCGGAGTTTGTAATCGAAGGGCCTGCCACGACGATCCCCTTTCACGCGTTGGTGCTCGAAAGCGAATGGTTCCGAACCGGCGACTTCTCAACGAAGACGGTTGAAAGAGACCTCGACCTGAAGGACTTGAAACAACCGGAGTCCCGCCACCGGCCCGAAGCGAAACGCGACGCGAAAGCAAACGAGCTTTTAGTCGAGGTGGATGGAAAGCGGATGGCGGTCAGAGTGGTCGAAGAAGGTGCTCGAAAGCGCCCGAAGCCACCCGAGCAGAAGAGGGCCGGCGGACACAGCGGGGCCGGGGAGAATCTGATCGCTCCCATGCAGGGAGTCATCGTCAAGACGCTGGTAACTCAAGGAAGCGACGTGAAGGCCGGAGACGGCATCGTGGTCCTCGAAGCCATGAAGATGGAGAACATGATCTCCTGCCACCGAGACGGCGTTGTCAAAGAGTTAAAGGTGGCGGCCGGCGACCCGGTTCAGTTGGGAGCGACTCTAGCCATCATCGAGTGAATCGAAGCCCGGAATTCCGGTGATCTTTATTCCGGCCCCCGGTTTGTGCACCTTGTAACGCCGGTTGAGGCCGATGATCAATGCGGTCAAGGGCTCGAGGATGCGTGCATTCTCGAGGGGGCCGCAGTCCACCATCCGGGCACCGGGCAACATCTCGACGACCAACTGCGCCCTTTCTTTCGCTTCAGAGTCACCACAAATCAGAACGTCGGTATTTATGTCGGCGTCCAGATCCTCCAGCGCCGCCGCCATGATCGTGTGAAACCCGGAGGCCATTGGGACCTTCCTTCCCAGAATCCCGCGCGCTTGCTGAGCCGCAGACCCCTCCCACACTCCAAGCATTCGAGTTGGCTTTCCACCGACCTCGCTTGCAAGCGGAACGATGCAATCAATGACGACTACGCCCTCCTTGATGTTGGGCGCAATTGCCTTGTAGGTGTCCGCCGCACCAGGAAACGGCACCGTGACCAGAACGATGGTGCTCATGGCGGTGACCTCTGCGTTTTCCGCGCCGTTCACCTTCGCCCCTGGCACCCTTTCGATCACGGACTTCGCCGCGGCCTCCGCCTTTTCCTTTGTGCGGCTGCCGATCCAGACGTCCTCACCGAACTTGGCTGCCCTCAAGGCAAGGCCAAATCCAAAGCCGGCGGTTCCTCCCACAATGCCGGTCGGCATCAGCCCAGATCCCGTGGTTCGTAAACGCCAAACTCTTCTCGCAGCACTTCACTGACCTCTCCCAATGTGCAGTAGGAGGCGAGGGCGCTCTTCATTGAGGGAAGCAGATTTTCGCCGCTCTGCGCGGCGTCCCTGATGGCGGCCAGACCTGATTCGACTTCAGCCCTGTCCCTCTCCGCCTTCAGCTTGAGGAGCCTGTCGACCTGGGATTGATGGACGGTGGGGTCGGCCTTGTAGATCTCCATCCGCTCTTCCTCTTCTTCGTGAATGTTCATTCCCACGACTTTTCGCTCGTCCGATTCGAGCGACTGCTGGAAGCGGTAAGCAGACTCTTCGATCTCGCGTTTCATCCAGCCCGATTCAATTGCCGCAACCGCACCGCCCATCTCATCGATCTTGGCCAGCAGAACGCCCGCCTTCTCTTCGACCTCGTTAGTCAGAGACTCGATGAACCAGGATCCTCCAAGAGGGTCTGCCGTGTCGGGAACGCCGGTTTCGTGGGCAAGGACCTGCTGGGTCCGAAGCGCAATGCGTGCTGCATTCTCGGTTGGAAGGGAAAGCGCTTCATCGAACGAGTTTGTGTGAAGGGATTGCGTCCCGCCGAGGACCGCGGCAAGTGCTTCGTACGCAGTCCTCACGATGTTGTTCTGAGGCTGCTGCGCGGTGAGTGTCGCTCCTCCGGTCTGTGTGTGAAACCGGAGAAGCTGCGAGCTCTCCGACGCGCCGAACCTGTCTTTCATTATTCGTGCCCACATTCTTCGCGCCGCACGGAACTTGGCGATCTCCTCGAAGAAGTTCATGTGACATGCGAAGAAGAACGAGAGACGAGGGGCGAACTCATCGACCTTCAGATCGGCAACGCGCGCAGCGTCGACGTATGCAACTGCGTTGGCGAGTGTGAACGCGACTTCCTGAACGGCGGTGCATCCGGCTTCCCGCATGTGATAGCCGGAGATGGAGATCGTGTTCCACTTCGGGATGTTCTTGCGGCAGTACTCGAACAAATCCGTGACGATCCTCATGCTCGGCTTAGGCGGATAGATGTATGTGCCGCGAGCCGCGTACTCCTTGAGAATGTCGTTCTGGACGGTCCCGGTCAGCTTGTCCCCCGGAACGCCATGCTTCTCTGCAACCAGTTCGTAGAGAAGCAGAAGAATCGCTGCGGTCGAGTTGATGGTCATCGACGTCGAGACGCTCTCGAGCGGAATGCCGTCCAGCAGCATCTCCATGTCCTGCAGGCTCGATATTGCAACCCCGGTCCCCCCGACCTCACCAGCGGCCCGGGGATGGTCCGAGTCGTAACCCATCTGGGTGGGCAGGTCGAAAGCAACCGAAAGCCCGGTCTGGCCCTTCTCCAGCAGGAACTTGAAGCGTTTGTTCGTCGCCTCCGCACTTCCAAACCCGGAGTACTGCCGCATCGTCCAGAGCTTGCCGCGGTACATCGTCGGATAGATGCCACGCGTGAATGGGAAGTCTCCCGGGTCTCCCAAGTCGGCTGCCGGCTCCCACCCCTTTAGATCGCTCTCCCCGTACACCGGCGCGATTTCGATTCCCGAATCAGTGGAGCGGTGCTTATCCGGTTTCAATGTTCTCCTCGATCTCCAACGGCTCACGCTTGCCCGTCTGCTTTCGCAAACGGTAGACGACGCCGAGGGCAACGATCATTCCTCCCGCTGCTCCGGCCCCCAGGGACCTGGGAAGAACGTGGGACAGCAGGTGCCCCCTGAAGCCAACAACAGTTTCGAATGGAAAGAA
Source organism: Actinomycetota bacterium (assembly GCA_035536315.1). Taxonomy (GTDB): domain Bacteria; phylum Actinomycetota; class CADDZG01; order JAHWKV01; family JAHWKV01; genus DATLOJ01. The sequence goes on from DATLOJ010000066.1 coordinate 5,985, forward strand.
CAGGCCGGGGGCCACATAAGTCGCAAGCCAGCAGATTCCACCTATCGCCGCGCCCACGAGCCCTCCCACTTTGAGGGCCCGGGATACGGCTCCGCCCTTTGCCATGTGAAGAAAGGCGTGGTGTCCAACGCGCCCACCGGCTGCGCCGGCCAAAAAGACGAATACGCACATCAATGCAAAGCGCGTCAGATGGATGTGGAGGCCCGGCAGGTTATAGAGGTCTGGAATGATCTCGATGGCCAGCACACCGATGAGTGTGCCGCAGCCTCCGAGTAGCGCTGCCAGGTAACGCTCGAAAGGGCTGTCCACCGTCACTCCAGAACCAGCAACGCGGCCATGATCCCGACCCCCGCAAGGAGTCCGATCAGCTGAACGAAGGATTTTCCAGCCTCGGGTTCCTTGTGCAGTTCGGGAATGAGGTCGGTCGATGCGATGTACACGAACCCTCCTGCCGTCACAGGAACGAGCACAGAAACGATCTGCGGCACAGCTTGTGACACGAGCAAAGTGATTGCGGCCCCGGCCACGGATGCAAGGCCTGTCAGCAAGTTGAGCAACAAAGCCCTGCCTGGACGCAGCCCGGCGTGCATCATGATCGCGAAGTCGCCGAGCTCCTGAGGAATCTCATGCAGCGCCACCGCGATTGCGGTCGCCAGGCCCAGCTTCGGCGAGACCAGGAATGCCCCTGCAATCAGAGCTCCGTCGACGAAGTTGTGCAGAGCGTCGCCAACAAGGTTTGTGATGGCCACAGGGTGAAGGACCTCCTCCGACGGGACGTGAGAGTGGTGCCAGTGCAGGACCTTCTCCAAAATGAAGAATGCAATGACCCCTGCGAGAAGTGAGAACGATGCGGTCAGGTCGAAGCCCCTGGGAGATTCCGCTATCTCCGGAATGAGGTGAAGGAAAGCGTCGCCCAGCAGGGCTCCAGCGGCGAATGAAATAAGGACCAGCAAGCTCTTCTGAACGATCGTCTTGCTGAAAATGAGCGTCACGCCGCCGACCATCGAAAGCGCGCTGACGACGAAGACCGAAACCATTGCCGGAGCCCAGGTGCCTGTCATGGAAAGGGAGTTTGGCACACCGGCCGAATCGGCCCCCTGCCGCATTCGCCCGGCTGCAGCAACTCCGGCCAGGCGGCAAAGACGCGTCTAACATCGCGCCTGCATGTCGCACTCACATGGAGCGGGCTCCCACCACTCGGCCCCGGTGCCACCTCAGGTCAGACGCCTGCTGACCTTAATTCTCATTCCCTGCATCCTGGCCACTTTGGTTGGGATGGCCGTCCTGTGGCCGGGTGATCTGGAAGGCGAGGGGCCAGAGATCGGATTTCCGACCGACCTGCTGGACGCGACCGTTGTGTCCGTCGCGTCCGTCAAATGTCAGAGCGACGACGGTGGGGAGCAGTTCGACTGCACCCGAGTGCGCGCTCGCTTGACCGAGGGGCCAAACGACGGCAAGACCATCACGATGGAATCGACCGAAGGGGCCGACGCCGTCAGGCTGGAAAAGGGCGACCGTGTAGTCCTCGGGCGTTCGCCGGGATCTCCTCCCGGACTCGAGTATTACTTCGCCGACTATCAGCGCGGATGGTCACTTTTCATCCTGCTCGTCATTTTCATTGCGATCGTCGTCGCTCTTGGCAGGTGGCGCGGCGTCCTGGCGATCCTGGGCCTCGGCGTCAGCCTGCTGATCATCGTGAAGTTCGTACTTCCGGCGATCCTTGCGGGCTCGAGTCCGATTGCCGTGGCGATCGTGGGCTCAGCGGGAGTCATGTTCATCGCGCTTTACCTCGCGCACGGGGTGAGCGTAAGAACGACCACTGCCGTCCTCGGAACGCTGGTCGCGCTGGGTCTGACCGGAATCCTTGCCAGTATCTTCGTGGGGGCCGGTCGCCTCACCGGCTTCACGTCGGAGGAAGCGATCTTCCTTCAGATCTCAGCGGGCCAGATCAACCTGCGCGGTTTGATCCTTGCCGGAATCATCATCGGCTCACTCGGTGTGCTCGACGACGTAACGGTGACCCAGGCCTCTGCGGTGTGGGAGTTGCGGGCCGCCAACCCGACGATGTCGCGCGTCAAGCTCTACCGTTCGGCTCTTCGCATCGGACGGGACCACATTGCGTCAACCGTGAATACGCTCGTGCTTGCGTACGCGGGGGCCTCGCTCCCCCTGCTGATCCTTTTCTCGCTCGCGGGGGCCAAAGTTGGCGATGTTTTGAACGGCGAGATAGTCGCGGAGGAGATCATCAGGACCCTCGTGGGCTCGATTGGCCTGGCGGCCTCCGTGCCGGTGACAACCTGGCTGGCGGCCGCGCTGGCCTCTCAGGGCCTCAAGCGGGCAAAGCCCGCTGAAGCGGCTTCGGATGGTTAGGCGGGCTCGTTCATCTCGCTCGGCCTGGCTGCCCACCCTTTGCCTTCTCGCTCTCTCGATCTTCTCGGCCTGCGGGTGGTCGGCACCTCCGACCGATCTTCCAACACCTGAGACTCAAACCGTCAAAGGTCTGATCACGGAGCTCGAGTTCGAAAAGATGAGCTTCAGGGTCGACGATGGACGCCAGCTGATTCTCGAAGTGACGAACGGGCCGGTGCCCGAAGATCAGCTACGCATCTGGTTCGACAACCGCCAGAAGCTCCAGATCACGTACCGGCCCGAAGCGGGCAGGCTCATTCCCCTATCGATAGTGGAGGCTCCCCCCTCTTAACAGCAGGTTTCGCCCCTTGCTGAACTCGGGGGCCAATGCAGCGGCGTAAGGATTGGCCCCCGCGGACCATGTGGGGGCCTGTTTTCGGTTGATATATTGCGGCCCCATGCGACAGCCCGCGGCTGAGGAGGTCTACCGGCGCACCTTCTACCGAGGGGGCGGTGGAATGTGGTACTGGATCCTGCACCGCGGAAGCGGCCTTGCGGTCCTGGGGTTCCTCTTCCTCCACATACTCGACACGTCTCTGATCTCGCTCGGCCCCGAGCACTACAACAAGTTCGTGAAGATCTACCAGGGAGTTCTGTTTCGCCCTCTGGAGGTCGGCCTGATGGGCCTTGTCATCTTCCACTCACTGAACGGCCTGCGAATACTGCTGGTCGACTTCTGGCCCAAGGCGGCCCGCATACAAACAACGCTGAACAAGGCCGTTGGCCTCCTCACGATCGCACTGTTCCTCCCGGCGGCCTATTTCATGATGGGTCCGCTGATCAAGCCCTACATCCCCTTCCTCCCCTTTCTCGACTGATGGCGACCGTTCAGGAGGCCTACACCCGCAAGGTCAAGCCGCAGCGCGTGCCCACGAACCG
>DATLOJ010000067.1:0-20449 GCA_035536315.1 Actinomycetota bacterium
GCTCAGGTTCCGTGGGCCGAGGCCGACTTCTCGGGTTCGGCCGTTGGTATTGCGCTGCATGCAGATGCAGTTCAAGCCGGAAGCACCAGAGTGCTCAATGTGGACGAGGCTATTGGCGCGGCCACCGTGGACTCGCAGGGATTGACACCCCGCTATCAAACCGAGGTCGAGACGATCGTTCAGGAGGACCTGCCGGCAAAGAAGAGTTATGGGCGGGGATCGGGCCTGGAGGTCGCTTTGGCAAGATCCACTCCGGTGAGCACGCCTGACGCACTGCTCGCGGGGCGGGCGGAGGCCGCTGCGCCACCTTCGACCGGCCTGGTTGAGCGTGAAATACAGCTCTTTGACAACTCTCTTGTAACTGCTTCGCTGCTTCGGGGCGAAGCCCAGGCTCGCTGGGAAGACGAGGTCTGCATTCTCGGCAACGACATCAGCTACGGATCCGGGCTCGCGGCGGATGTGAATGTCAGTAACAACACTCTCGCCACGAGCTTGAACAACCCCCAGCGATTCACTGGCTCCTCCGTTACACGGACCCGCCTTGTCCCGCAGGTCGACCGTGCGGGCAACAAAGTCGGTGACAACTTCGGACTAATGACGGAGGTACGCCAGACTTACTCGCCGATCACACTTCTGAATGGAACCAGGATTGAGATCCTCGGGGAATGGGTGCTGCGGGCGGTAGCGCTCGGCGTGGAGGGTTCATACATCCACTACGGTCCTCGTAACGTCTCGCCGGAGACACCGGTCGTCCGAATTTTGGATCCCAATGGCAACCCGACCACCAACATCACAACCCAGGGGCTGGCTCTTCTTGGACCCACGGGACTGGTTGTCGATATCCCCGCCGGCTCCGGACAGATTGCAATTGGAGAAGATCCCCGGGCAATCGCTGCTCCGGGATCAGTTCCGAACGCTACGTCTCAGCCGACGGTCACTCCGACCGAGGTGACAGGCGCGGTCGACGTCGTGCGCGCGATTACACAGCTGGCAGCGGCGAACCTTCAGATCGAGGACATCCGAATCGGACACATGGAGGTCAAGGCCCAGGTTCCCGAAGGCGGCATCGTGTGCGGTCTCAAGGCGACCAAGGTCTCGATTCCAGAGGTCGTTTCCGTCGGGCAGGAGTTCACCTGGGTAATCACGGCGATCAACCCCTTCGACTGTGTAGCCAGAAACGTAAGGGTCACAGACACGATTGAAGCCACTCGTGGGGTTCGCTACACCATCCTGTCGACCGACCCGCAGGCCGATACGATCGACGGCAATGTGATCATCTGGAACGACATCGGGACGTTACAACCTCGAAGTTCGAGGGAACTGCGTGTGGTCGTGCGGGTCGAACCCAACTCGGCGGCCGGGCAGTTCAAGAACAACGTCAAAGTGGAGGCTAATTGCGGAGTTGCAGACGCCCAGGGTCGTACGGGAGTAGGTGTCCCGCTGCGGGCCGAGGTTACGATCGACCTCCCCAAGGTGATCAGGGGCCCCCTCCCGCTTACGGGCGGCGAGAGCACCCAGTTCGCAATTGTTGCGATAGCCATCGCCGTGGGAGCGCTTCCGCTGCTGATTGCATCGAAGCGGCTGCGGAGGACGACCGGCATCTAAGTAGCACCTACAACTAAAAGGCCCCCGCTCTAGCGGGGGCCTTTTTCGTAAAACCTTGAATCAGGAACCGCGCTTTCCTGTCAGCAGCTGGTAGACCACAATCACCAGTGCAATGACGAGAAGGATATAGATCAACCCTCCTCCGATTTCGGCGACGAACCCAATCAGCCAAAGGATGACAAGGATCACCACCACCCACCAAAGAAGCTGCATCCGGCCTCCTTTCGTTGTGAAGAGGATGCCCGGTCGACGAGCTACCCAAACTGCGGTACGGCTGCATCTGGCACAATTGGACCGGAGGCATCGCCTAGTCCGGTCTATGGCGCGGGATTGCTAATCCCGTTGGGGTTTTGGCCCCTCGCGCGTTCGAATCGCGCTGCCTCCGCTGCACCAAGTTTGCGCCCTTAGCTCAGTGGATTAGAGCGTGCGGCTACGGACCGCAAGGTCGGGGGTTCGAATCCCTCAGGGCGCGCAAAGCGGGACAGCAGAGATCGGAGAAGTGCGAGGACGCGGATTGGAAGCAGAGAGCCACTCTTGGCTAGAAGAAGTGACCCTAGCGGTTGAGGGTGATCGGGTGATTCTTCAGACGACCGATAGTCACGGAGACCCAATAGAGGCCTACGGCGACGAGTTCCTTTCTACCTTCGCTGATCAACTCGTCCGGGCGGCTCGCCAGGCATCCAATGTCGAGGCAATAGATGTCTCTTTCGATAAGCCTTTTGATGAATCGGAAGTCTTCCGAGTTGAAGGCGTAGTTGCGTGGTATCACATTCCCGGCGTCACCATGCTGAGAGCAGGAAGCAAGGAAGGACCTGCCCATATGACGGCATTGGAGACTCTCGCCCTTTCCCGCTACCTTTCGCGAGGAGTCAAATACTTTTCAGAAAGCATGTAGAGACCAAATCCTGGGGTCGGTTCCTTGCAGACCCGAGTTTTCCCGGTCAGGGGCAGACCGGTTTCGCTTCACTGCTATCGATCAACTTTGTGGCCTATGCGCGCCAATTCGACGCGTCCGGAGCTGGACCAGGTCCAGCGCAGGTTCGTCTGACGGACCAAGGCTCGACTAGGTCGAGCTCAGGTCTCCCGCTCACCCTAGGGACCCTGAGTTGCCAGGATCCCGATAACTGCCCAGATCCCTAGGCCCACGAGGATCACTGCGAAGAAAACAGTGGGCCAGAGAAAGTGCGGACGAAGCATTTGTCTCTCGCGCTTGCTGAGCCGCCTGTGGCCTGACACCGAAGCGGGGTGTCTGCCGCCTTGGATGCCGGGCAGGTAGTTGCTGTTCCTGGAACTCTCGATTGGTCCCTCGGAAACACCCGTGATCTTTTCGAAGTAGCTCTCACGCTCTTCTTCGAACGCGTCGTCGTCTGGTTTCGGCATCGGGTTCACACTTGCCCTTCGTATATCGCGATCTGCATTCCGTCGGGGTCTTTCAGCCTTATCCACCTTTGACCCCAGGGGAGCTCGTCGGGCCCGTCGAACGGCCACTGCCCCTCGAGGGCTTCTATCCAGGCATCGACAGAGTCAGCTCTCAGCTGGAGGTCGATCTTGTCTGTGTGGACAGCCTCCGAAAAGGACGGGTCATACCGGGCCCCGCCGGGGGCCATCTCGTATATCTCGACGTACCCTCCTGAGTGATCCGAACTGAGGGCAAAGATGGCCCCCTTGCCGCCGGCCTCGTCCCACTCGTCAACCACAGTCAGCCCGAGCACTGATGAGTAGAACGCCCTGGACATCGCGAAATCACGACACCGAAGTACGATCTTCGCCGAACTCAGATCAGGCACGGATCCTCCCGCAGAGTTTCAGCATTCAGACATATTGTCAGATGCGCGCGGTTTCCCGTGAACGCGCGCGGAGACTCGATGAACGACGAAGAAATGATGAAGATTGCACTAGAGCAGGCTCATCTCGCGCGCGAGCGTGGGGATGTTCCTATCGGGGCGGTTGCCGTCGCGGGGGGAAAGGTCATTGCCAAAGCCGGAAACGAACGTGAGCTATCAAACGATCCGACGGCCCACGCCGAGTTGCTCGTTCTCAAGATGGCTGCCGACGTGAAGAGAAGCTGGCGCTTGAGAGACGTCACGATTTACGTCACTCTCGAGCCCTGCCCGATGTGTGCTGGTGCAATGATCGCGGCGCGAGTAAAGCGTTTGGTTTACGGCGCGGCCGATCTCAAGGCCGGAGGCGTGTGGTCGCTTTACAACATCCCGCAGGATCCGCGTCTCAACCACCACGTTGAAGTAACCGCCGGTGTGATGGAGGAGGAATGCTCTTTACTTCTGACTGAGTTCTTTCGGAGGAAGAGGCGGAAAACGCCGACCCTATAATGGCCGAGGTGGAGTACCGAAGCGGCCGAACGGGCGCGCCTCGAAAGCGCGTGAGCCTTCACGGGCTCCGTGGGTTCAAATCCCACCTCCACCGCTCTTGCTGACCTGACGAACGGAATTCCTCGAGCCAAGCAAGCCGATTGCAATAAGAAGAGCAAGGGCCGCAATTGAACTCGATAGGTTGCTGCTCTTGGGATCGCTTGTTGCAAAGGACTCGGTCCCGGCCTCGCGTCCTGCATTCAGAGCAGTGACTTCGGAAGTGTTCACAACTGCTTGCGGAACCTCAACATCCGAAGCTTCGGGTCCGCTCGGGGCGGGTACGAGTTCGAGAGGCTGCGCTTCGGGCTCCGGGGCTGCAGCAGTTCTCTGGTCCCTACCAGTTGGCGCGAGACCGGGTTCGGCCCCCTCAGCGCCGCTGGACTGTTCGACCGGGGCGACGTTGCTAATCCGCGCGAAAGCCTGAGTTACGAAGAGGAGCCCCTTTTCGCCAAAGGCGACCCCAACTCCTATGTGAGTGAAGCGAGGATCGAGGATGTTGTTCCGGTGGCCTTCGCTCCCCATGAACGCGACCTGAGCTTCCATTGCTCCCAAGCTCATGGCAACGTTCTCGCCGAGCAGTGTCGCCCCCATGGCGGACCGGCCGGCCGAAAAGTACTGCTGGTTGTGCCAGATCTCTCCGGAGTCAGCCATGTCTTCGGAGTGTGCCCTGGCCACTCCGGCTGCCCAGCTGTTTACGGTCAGTTCATGAAGGCCCGCCGCTCTGCGGTCCGCATTGACGAGGCTGGTGATGGTGGCCTCCAGCACCGGGACGGTCTGGGAAAGAAGCGACCCCCGCAACCCGCCTGAGGCGCCCGCTACCTGCACGGAGACGACAGAAAGCATCGATACCGTGGCTATGACAGCAAATCGCTTCATTCGACCCTCCTGATTCCCGCTGACTTCAATGTCGGCAAAATTCGGGCGAAATACATGGCCGTTTTGGGTTAGTCCGGACGACCCTCGACGGCCCCCAACCGGATTGGGGGAGGGACTAGAAGCGGAGGCGGGGAGATTCGAACTCCCGAGGGGCTTGCACCCCAACCGGCTTTCCAAGCCGGCGCCATAAACCGGGCTAGGCGACGCCTCCTTTCTTCGATTGTAGTCAGCGCTGTCGGCGGGCGAACAAAGGGCGCACGGGTACACTGGTCAGCGGTTGCGCTAGGTGGGGAGTCGGCGGTTCCCTGTAACTCCACATCCGCCTTATGGGAGACTGAATCCCCACCCGAGGCTCCATCGCTTTACGGGACAAGCCCCCGGCAAGCGGCGTTGAAGACTGGGTCCCGCGCGAGTCGGCCCCGTGAACCAGGTCAGGTCCGGAAGGAAGCAGCCTTAAGCGGAAGGTGACTGCGCCGCGGGGACACCTGGTCCGAGCTGGCTACTGGGAAGGCGCCGTGAGCATGGCGTCGGAGGTGGGTGCGCAACCTCTCTCTACCTTTCATTAGGCTGATACAAGCCATGTCCAACCAGAGCGACCTTGCTGTTCTGCTTCAAGACGCCAGGGTCGCAGAGGCGATGGATATTCCAAACACCTCCGGCCTTCGAAGCCGGATAGGCATGCGTAACTACCTGCGCATCGCGGGCGAAGTCAGCGCCGGCAGCAGCGGTTTGATCCTCGATTGGGGAGCCGGATACGGGCAGATGGCTTGGCTCCTCGAGCGCCGGGGGATGAAGGCAATTTGCTACGACGTCGGGCCCCCAACGATTGATCCACTCTTGCAGAGCAGTCAGGGCCTCCGCCGGGTTGCTGGGAGTCATCCAGTCGATCTTCCATTTCGCTCGGGGGTATTCGACGCTGCCCTGTCATGCGGAGTCTTGGAGCACGTTCCGGAGCCCGAGGCTTCGCTGCATGAGCTATTTCGCGTGCTTCGGCCTGGCGGACGCCTTTTCATTTACAACCTTCCGCAAAAGCGTTCATACAAAGAGCTGGTGATCCGAAAGCTGAAGCTCGGTTACGCGCACGAGAACACATTTACGGTCGCGTCGACCACGGCATTGCTGAAGCGGCATGGCTTTCGAGTTTTGCGATCGCGTCGCGGTGGCTTCCTACCGCACAGCCTCACGGGAATTCCTCAGAGAGTTAAGTCGGCCTACAACTCCGTCTGGCCGGCGGCGTATCTAGCGGACAGGGGCCTGGCCTCTGTCCCCTTGCTCAACAGAATTGCTGAGGCTGTGGAGATCGTGGCGGAGAGGCCCGGGTAGCAGTCAGAACCTCTAGCGCGGCCTGCCATCGACTTCATCGTGCTCCACCGGCTCGTCTGCGTTCCAAGCACGGTCGGGCAGAATCAAGCATGAGCACGTCGCTACTGCCACGGTCTTGCCGTCTTCGTTGGTTATGTCGCAATGTGCCACCGCCATGCTCCGGCCCCTGTGCGCGATGGTCCCGTGGCCCGTAAGCAACCTGCTGTCCGGCATTACGGGCCGGAGAAAGTTCACCTTGAGATCGAGAGGTGAGTAGACGGTCCTTTTCGGAATTGTCGTCTGAACGGCCAGCGCGAGGGTGAGGTCCCCCAGGTACCCGAGCGCCCCGCCGTATGTGGTCATTGCCGGACTCGCAAGCCATCCCGAAGCGGGCATCGTCACTTCGACCTTGCCTTCCTCTGCGCGTGCGATCTGAGTTCCCAGCAGATGGCTGACGGGAGGTCTTGGGAGCTCCCCGGCGATGTGGGCCTGCATGACCTCCAGGCCGCTCATCGTGTCCCATGCTTCCTGCGGAGTCTCTGCGCCTTCATGTGGCCTCTCCCAGGGATGCGGTGATTCGTACTGCGGCTCGACGAAGGGCTCCGAGCAGTCGAGGGGATCCGGCGGTGGCGACAAAAGCTGATTGATGAAACATCGGGTTGTTCCGTGGGCAAGCAACCGGCCCTGGTTGTCCTCGATGGTGCACTCGGCAAGTCCAAGAGATTTTCCAGCGTGGATGAGGCGTGCCCTGCCGATCAAAGTCCCACTGGCAGGCATGGCCGGACGAAGAAAGTTCATGCTGAGGTCGGATGTGGCCAATATCGCCCCCGGAGGAAGGATTGTCACCACCGCCCCTCCGAGTGGAGCGTCTGCAAGCCAGGCAAGGGTTCCCCATGAGAAATATCCGGACGGTGTGAGCCACCACGGGGACGCCGGCATCGTGAAGGTACAGGTCCCGTACCCCGCCTCGGTGGGACGAAGGCCCGTCAGATAATGGATCGGGGGCGGTGGGAGTTGCCGCTGGATGGCAGCCTTCATCCTGTCGAGGCCGTTCATGCCCAGGACCTCAATGTCCGCGAAGCTTCCCCGGACTTCTTCCTGGCTGATGTCCTGAAAGGTTGTCGCCATTGCCCCCAGCATAACTAGCGGATGCCAGCGCGGGCCTAAGGCGTCGTAGGCCCGCGGTATGCTCGCCGGCGATGGCTCACGTCTCTCTTTACCGAAAATACCGGCCTCAAAAGTTCGCGGACATCCTGGGGCAGGACCACGTTACGCGAACCCTTCAGAACGCCGTCGTCGAGAAGAGAGTCGCCCACGCATTCTTGTTCAGCGGCCCCCGGGGGACCGGGAAAACCTCGACAGCTCGTCTCCTTGCCAAGACCCTCAACTGCGCTTCTGGGGGGCCGGAGCCGGATAGCACCTGCGACAGCTGCATCGAGATCAGTCAGGGGATCTCCCTCGATGTCGTTGAGATCGATGCCGCCTCTCACGGCTCCGTCGACGATGCCAGAGACCTTCGGGAGAAGGTGGCCTACGCCTCGGTGGGGGGCAGGTGGAAGGTGTACATCATCGACGAGTGCCACATGCTCTCTCCGGCTGCTAACAACGCCCTCCTGAAGGTCCTGGAGGAGCCGCCCGAACATGTCGTGTTCATCTTTGCGACGACCGAGCCACACAAAGTTCTCCAGACGCTACTCGACCGTTGCCAGAGGTACGAGTTCCGCGCTATCGGAGCGAATGATGTCGCTGAGCTCGTCGCCAAGGTTTCCAAGGGCGAAGGAATCGAGATGGACGAAGACGCCATCTCCCTCATCGGAGCTCGTGCGGGTGGTTCTGGGCGTGACGCTCTAACGCTCCTCGAGCAGCTGGCTTCGTTCGCCGGAAACAAGATTGGCCTGGATGACGTTGCCCGCCTCTTGGGTTCTGTCCCAGAGGACATCTTGTTCGAAGTCACGGACCTCATCTCCGAACGAGACGCAGCAGCCGTATTCAGCTTTTCGGACCGCCTCGTCAGATCTGGATCGGACATTCGGGAGTTTGTCCGCGCTCTTGTCGACCATCTGCGAGGGCTGTTTCTCCTGCTGAACGCGACTGCGCCGGAGGAGATTCTCGAGGTAACCGACGAGCAGCTCGAGAGGCTGCGCGCGCAAGCAAATCGCTTCGACTCCACAGAAGTTCTTCGGCTCATCGACCTTGCCTCGGAGATTCACGTGCAGCTCCGTCAAGCGGCCGACGCCCGGCTATCCCTCGAAGTGGGGCTTGCGCGGATGGCCCGGCCGGAGCTTCACGCGACGCAGGCCTCGTTGCTGTCGCGGATCGAGCGCCTCGAACGACTTGCCGGTATCGGAGACACAGGGGAGGGTGTCGCGCCACAAGCAGCCCGGCCCCCGGCCCCCGCACCGAGCAAGCCGCAGGGGGCGGCGGAGCGAAAAGCTCCGAAAGTCACACCTGCGCCTCCGGCCGAACCACAGCAGCGGAGGGGCTCCGCATCGCGTCCGGTCCCGGCCACTCCGGTCAAGAACGTTGCTCAGGTAAAGACGGCCCCACGGGCCGTCTCAGCTCCTGCCCCCGAGGAGACCGGCGACTTGCCGGTCGAAGAGCCCGCCTTCACCGGGGAGATCGACATCGAGAAGATCTCCCGGGCCTGGCCGATCATTCTCGAAAAGGTGAAGCGCCGGAAAATCTCTTTTCAAGCATTGCTTCTTCCCGCCTCACCCGTCTCCTGGTCCGGTAACGAGCTCGTACTCGAGTTTGGCCCGCGGAGCCGCTTCCATAAGGACAAGGTCGCCGAACCTGCGCAGCACGCTCCGCTGGTTGAGGCGTTCGAGGAGGTCTTCGGAGTAAGGCCCGCGATCAAGTGTGTCCTGGGGGAGGAGGCATCTTCGGCTTCAGCTCCCATCGATGAGGCTGCCGCGACCGAAGGCTCCGAGACCGTCGACAGCGATGACGGCGACGACGCAGTATCGGCGTTGCTCAAGTCGTTTCCCGAAGCCGAGGTAGTCGAGGAAAGCTGACCCGCACCGGATTCGATGAGCGCCTAAGCTCTGCGAGACTCTCTCTTAATCAACACCAGCTGGAGGCGTTCAAAGGGGTGTGGCTATGGACATGAACAAGATGATGAAGCAGGTCGCCAAAATGCAGGCCGAGCTTGCCAAGGCGCAGGAAGAGCTGGCCGAGGAGGAGATCGAGGGCACCGCGGGCGGAGGCATCGTCAAGGTCAAAGTGTCGGGGGGCGGCGAGTTCCTCTCGGTGAGCATCCAGCCGTCGGCCATCGACCCGGACGACCCCAGCCTCCTCGAGGATCTCGTGCTTGCTGCCATCAACGACGCGCAGCGCGAGCAACAGGCTCTTATGCAGGAACGCCTCGGCCCCCTTACCGGCGGCCTCGGCATCCCGGGCCTGTAAAGCTCTCCAGCTGTAGCTGATGCTTGCCGGCCCCGTTCAGGACCTTGTGGATGAGCTCGCCCGGCTTCCAGGAATAGGGCCGAAGACAGCGCAGCGCCTGGCGTTCCATTTGATGAAGATCGAAGAGCTCGACGCAAAAAGGCTCGCCGAAGCGATCGTCAAGATGAAGGACTCGGTGAGGTTTTGTTCGCGCTGCTTCAACTTCTCCACCGAGGACGTTTGCGATTACTGCACCGATCCCAGACGTGACGGCACGATCATCTGTGTGGTCGAGGAGGCTCCGGACATCGAGTCGGTGGAGAAAACAGGGGAGTTCAAAGGCCGGTACCACGTACTCGGCGGATCGATCTCGCCTATCGACGGCATTGGGCCCGATCAGCTCCACATCAGCGAACTCGTGAGCCGCATCGAGCCGGAGGGCATTAAGGAAGTAATCGTTGCAACTAACCCGAACGTAGAAGGAGAAGTAACGGCGATGTACATCGGCCGTCTGATTGCTCCCCTTGGAGTCAAAGTGACACAGATCGCGCGAGGCCTTCCGGTTGGAGGAGATCTCGAGTACGCGGATGAGGTGACTCTTGGCCGTGCGCTCGAGGGCCGGCGAGAAATGGGCTCGGCATGAACCAGCGGGCCGGGGTGGAAGAGCAGCAGGCGAGCACGGTCGTTCAGAAGTACGGCGGCTCCTCAGTTGCCGACGCAGAGAAGATACGTAACGTCGCGAAGCGCGTCGCCGCTTCTGCTGAAGGCGGGAACCGGGTTGTTGTGGTCGTCTCAGCAATGGGTGATACGACCGACGACCTGACGAGTCTTGCTCTTCAGATCTCCCCCGTCCCACCCGCTCGCGAGCTTGACATGCTTTTGACCGCTGGGGAGAGGATCTCGGCGGCACTACTGTCCATGGCGCTCATCGAGATGGGTCACCCGGCCGTCAGCCTTACGGGTTCCCAGGCCGGCATCGTGACCGACACCAAGCACGGAAAGGCCCGCATCGTCGACATCCGCGCCAGTCGCATCGAGGAGGGCTTGTCCCAGGGCAACATCGTCATCGTCGCCGGATTCCAGGGCGTCTCGACGACTTTCGACGTAACAACGCTCGGCCGCGGCGGATCGGACACCACGGTCGTAGCGCTGGCCCACTCCCTGGGGGCCGAGCTGTGCGAGATCTACACCGACGTCGACGGCGTATATACAGCAGACCCGCGCATCGTTCCCAACGCGCGCAAGCTCCACGCCGTCTCTTACGAGGAGATGCTCGAGATGGCCGCGACAGGGGCCAAGGTGCTGGCGCTGCGCGCCGTCGAGTATGCGCGCAACTACGGAGTGGTCATTCATTGCCGGTCCTCTTTCACGGATGAGACGGGGACCTTTGTAAAAGGGGAAGATGAGCGAATGGAAAAGGCGGTTATCTCCGCGGTCACTCACGACACGTCCGAGGCTGTGGTGCGGATAAAGGGAGTTCCGGACAGGCCCGGCGTTGCTGCAGCAGTTTTCGGCGCGATTGCGGAAGAGGGGATCAACATCGACATGATCGTGCAGAACGTGTCCATGCAGGGGCACACCGATGTCACCTTCACAATGCCAAAGGACGATCTCAGCCGTTCGGCCGCCGTAATGGACAAGATCGTCGCGGATGTGGGGGCCGAGGGGTACAGCGCGGACGCTGAGATCGGCAAGGTATCCGTCATCGGTGCCGGGATGAAGACAAACCCTGGCGTTGCGGCCGCGATGTTCCAGTCGCTAGCGGAAGCCGGTATCAACATCGAAGTGATTTCAACCTCCGCCATTCGCATTTCATGCATCGTGCGCGGCGACGACGTCGAGCGCGCGGTCAAGGTGATTCACGACCGCTTCGAGCTTCCCGAAGCAGCGCTGGAGCGTGAGCAGCATCCCGGCTCGCCCGGCTAAGTGAGCACTCTCTCCCTGTTACTCTGATTCGCATGGCACTTTCTTCCAAACCACGAGTTGCAGTCGTCGGCGCGACCGGCGCTGTCGGGCGCGTGCTGCTCGACCTACTCGTAGAGCGGAGCTTCCCCGCCGTCGAGGTGATAGCGGTAGCTTCTGCGAGGTCCGAGGGCCGGCTCCTGGAATTCGGCGACTCCAGCCTCACCGTTCGGGCTCTCGAAGACGATGTATTCGAAGGCGTCGACCTTGCGATTTTCGACACGCCCGACGAGATTGCGCTCGAATGGGTTCCCGTGGCCGTCGAACGCGGAGCCGTGGCCGTCGACAACTCAGCCGCCTGGCGTATGCACGACACAGTGCCGCTCGTAGTCCCGGAGATCAACGGTAACGACGCATTCGGCCACCAGGGAATCATTGCGTCTCCCAACTGCACCACGATCGGAGTGGTCATTCCCGCATCCGTCTTGAATCGCAGATGGGGCCTCGAGCGAATGGTCGTCTCCTCGTATCAGGCGACATCGGGAGCAGGCCAGCCCGGCGTGGAGGAACTGCGCGAGCAGGCGGCAAAGCTCTACGACTCACTCGAGGATCTGGGGGCCGGAAAAGCGGCTGATATCGCACCAGAGCCCAAGGTCTTTGCCGCACCTATTGCATTCAATGCGGTTCCTCTCATCGGCAGCGAACGTGACCTTGGATACACCTCTGAGGAGTGGAAGCTTCTTCACGAGTCGCGAAAGATCATGGGAATGCCGGGCCTCGATGTCTCTGCGACGTGCGTGCGAGTTCCGACCGTCGTCGGCCACGGGGCTTCGGTCTTCGCCACCTTCGGCGAGAACGTGGACCCAGATGAAGCAATCGAGTTGCTAAGAGGAGCAGAAGGCGTCGAGGTAAGCGACGTCCCAAACCCGCTGTCGGTTGCAGGACGCGATCCGGTCGTCGTTGGCAGAGTGCGTGCCCACCCCACAGATCCGCGGTCGCTGTGGTTCTTCTCGGTGTCGGACAACTTGCGCAAGGGGGCCGCCCTCAACGCCATACAAATCGCGGAACTGCTTCTTCGCGAGTCTGCTCGCGAGTCCCCATCAGTGGAGTCTTCCTAGCCTGATCCCCTAGGCGGTTATCGCCCTTCGAAGACGGAAGGCAGCGAGGGGAAGGATCACAGCAACGAATCCAACAAGTACCAGAAGCTCCAGCGCTATGTCGCCCGCTCCGGCGCCTCTCGCGATCAGCTTGATGTACCCGTCCATCGCCCAGGCCTGAGGAAAGATGTGTCCGACGGCCCGCATCCCCGGGCTCACAATCTCGAGAGGCCACATGCATCCGGACAGCATGCCCATGCCGATTCCGAGTGCCGGTCCGATTGCGCTGGCCTGCTCGGGAGTTCTGAACAGGGAACCGACCAGCATCGCAATTGCGGTTCCCGCCAGCGCGACGAGGGTGAGCAGAAGGATCGCTCCGAAGGGATCGCCGAAGTTGACGCCAAATACCAGCACTCCGATTACGAAGATGATCAGGGCCTGAAGGAATGAGATCAAGAAGCGGCCCAGTGTCTCTCCCATGAGCACAGTTCCGGTCGAAAGGGGCGCGGCCAGCATCCGTCTGGTGACTCCGATCCGGCGCGACTCGATCAGCATTGCCGACGCTGCCATCGCGCTGATGAACACCGCGAGAACGAGATTGGCGGGGGCCGTGTAGCTAAAGCCGTTGGGCAGATCGAGGGCTTCGCCCGCCGTCCCGACTTTCGCAGTCCGGATCGAAGCCACCTCCGAGTCCTTCTCCAGGGACTTGGCCGTCCCGAATGACTCTTCGAAGGTCTTTCCGGAGACTCCCGACGCGAACGCAGCCGCCTTAGCCAGGCCTGCAACCCGGGCGGCTAGGGAGTTGAAGTTGTCTCGAATGATCGCCTGGCTGTTCGTGCGCGGATTCAGGATCAGCTCGGCCTCTACGCGGGCCCCCTGCTTGACCTGGGAGTCAAAGCCCGCAGGTATGACGATTCCACCAGCGACTTCCTCACGACGGACTGCTCTTCTGAGGGAGTCCGCGTCTTCGTAAGGATGGGTCTGAACCGACTCCTTACGGTCGAGCTCATCGAGCATGAAAGCACTGATCTCTCCCTTGCTCTGATCGACTACCCCGACGCTCACGCCCTCGGCCCCCGCGTCGAAGATTGCGACTCCGATGAGAAGCGTGATGACCACCGGTAGCGCAATCATGAAGAAGAGGGCCGTCGGATCCTTAGAGACTCTCTTAAGGTTCATGAGACCTATCGCAAGCACTTTCATGCCAGCACCATCCTTCTGGCCCTGAATACGGCGATCCCTCCGGTGACGACGCCAAAGGCAAGGATCGACGCGAGCGCAGGCAGGATCGAGAGGAGGCCCCCGCCTTCCGCAATCAGCTCGGTAAAGGTTTTCAGCGCAATGCCATTCGGTGTGAAGTCCGCGAGTCTGCGGAACAGTTCCGGGGCCTGGTTGATGGGAATGAAGTTGCCGCCCAAAAGGGCAAGGGCCATGACCACTACACCGCCGATGCTGTCCGCCTGCTGATCGGTTTTGGAAAAGGTCACGACGAACCCCGTGATGCCCATGACGGCGAGGACTGTAACGATGCATAGGACCGCAACCGCGAGTGGGTCGCCGAACTCTGCGCCGAAGACCAGGGAGGTCGTTATCACCAGGGTTCCGAGGCTCGCAACTCCGATGACGAATGTCGACATGACTTTGCCAAGGATGATCGCTCCCGGACTGCTTGGGGTTGAAAGAAGCCGGGACAGCGTTCCCTGAGCCCGCTCTATCAAGATGCTTCGTGCGCCGAACTGGATGATGAAGAAGAGAAAGAAGATGGCCATTGCGGGCCCGAAGTAGCTTGCCGGCTTGAGCTCCTTGCTGCTTGCAGCCGATCGTTCGACGACCGCGATGGGTGGTTCGATCAGTGCCGCTTCGTCGACGAGAGCGTTTACTCGCCCCGGGCTTGGAGGCCCCTCACCGGCTAACGCAGTCGAAACCGCAAGGCTCGTCGAGTTGATTCTCGAGGTGAATCCAAGTGCGATCGCTCCGGCTATCTCGCCCGAGATTTGTCTCTCCGGGTGCGCGAGCACCTGAATGTGCGACTTCTCACCGCTCTGAATGGCCGCGTTGAATCCGGAAGGCACAACGAACGCTGCGGAAAGATCCCCTTTGTCGATCAACCGTCGAACCTGCTCGACGTCGGCGTACTCCTTCGTTATCAGAATCTCTTCGAGGTCGCGGGACTTGAGGCCCTCGGCAAAGGCGCGCGAGATCTCGCTCTTGTCCTGATCGACGAGTCCAAAAGTGCGCTCACCACCGAGCGCGTCGCCGCCGAAGGCCAGTGTGATGATCGTGGCGAGTGCGAAGGGCGCGATGAAACCGAGGATGAAAATCGACTTGTCGCGAAATCGAAGCCGCAGGTCCTTCGCAGCGATCGTGAAAGCGTTTCTCATCAGTCCCGCAAGGCCTTTCCCGTGAGGTGAAGGAAGACAGCCTCGAGATCGGGCTCGATGACCTCGACGCCGCTGACTCGAACCCCGGCCTTCTCGCTCATCTCGAGGATTTTCGGAAGCATGTTCCGGCCTTCATGAGCGAGCATCTGGACTCCCGTGTCCGACACGCTCGCGTCCTCGACGTCCTTCAGCCGCTTGGCTGCTTTCGCGAGTTTGTTCAAGTCACCTTCGGCCGCAACTTCGATTCGGTCGGTCTGGCCGATCTGCTCTACAAGCTCCCGGCGAGTTCCCTCCGCGATCAGCTTGCCCTCGTCGATGATTCCAACCCGGTCGCACAGCCGCTCGACCTCTTCCATGTAGTGCGAGGTGTAGAGAACGGCCATGCCTTCGGCATTCAGCTTCTCGATGTTTTCGAGAATTGCGTTGCGGCTTTGCGGGTCCACGCCGACTGTTGGTTCGTCCAGTACGAGCAGGCGAGGCTCGTGAAGAAGGCCGGCCGCTATGTTCAGACGGCGCTTCATTCCGCCGGAGTATTTCGAGACCCTCTCTGCAGATCTGTCGGTAAGCCCGACAAGTTCGAGCACCTCCGAGACCCGTTTCTTCAGGACCTCACTCGGCAGGCCGTACAGCTTCCCCCAGAACTTCAGGTTTTCTGCGCCGCTGAGGTCCGGGTAGAGGGCCACTTCTTGCGGGACATACCCAATCCCGCTTTTGGACTTTGTCGATCTCTCGTCGATCGTTTGCCCCGCAACGACTACCTCGCCTTTGTCCTTGCGCATCAGGCCGCAGATCATCGAGATAGTGGTCGTCTTCCCCGCACCGTTCGGGCCTAGAAGGCCGTAAGCCTCGCCTTCCTGGATTTGAAACGAAACGTCGTCGACCGCAGTGCGCTCTCCAAACGTCTTCGACAGGTTGTTGCAGATAAGGATCGGATCGCTCACCTTGTCTTTCCCTTCGCCAGTTTCCTTAGCTCGTTCAACGTCTCTTGCGCCCACTCCGCTGCCGCCTCTGCAGTCTTGAGACCAAGTCGCGCCGTCGCCTTCTGATAGACGGCCTCGGGCATTGGATCGAGCATGTCCACGATCGACTTGAGCTCCTGCCCGAACTGCCGGGCACCGTCGCGGTACCTCTCCAGCATCGAGAAAACCGTCGCAGGCTTCATCTTGTCGGCGAAGAACATCTTCACCAGGAAGCCCGAGCGGATCCGGTCCCTTTCGTGAGGCGACTCTTCGAGCCAGCTCTTCAGTGCCCCACGCCCCTCCTTGGTAATGGAGTAGGTCCGCTTGTCCGGGAGGCGCTCCTGCCTGACGTCGGACCCCTCGACGAAGCCAAGCTCCTCGAGTCGGGAGAGCTCTCCGTACACCTGACTCTTGGCGATGGGCCAGAAGTTGGCGATCGACTGAGCAGCGAACTGAGCAATCTCGTATCCGGAGCCGGAACCGAGCTGGGCAACGAGGCCGAGAACGGCATACGAGGTGGTGGGCAGCTCAGGCATGCCGGCGACGATATAGGAAAACTAGACCTAGGTCAACTAGAACTAGTCCAAAAAGCCCCACCCAACTCTTGCCCTATGTGCTGGATTCTTCCCAATAAGGACATGCGACCGAATCGTGGAATATGGACCCATGACCTTCGTCGGGGGCTTTGCCCTCGAGCGTGATGCAGAGTCTTCGCGCCTCAGGGTAATAGTGCCGGAAGGTTGCGAAAAACGGCCCACCCAT
Source organism: Actinomycetota bacterium (assembly GCA_035536315.1). GTDB lineage: Bacteria > Actinomycetota > CADDZG01 > JAHWKV01 > JAHWKV01 > DATLOJ01. Next base: position 16,638 of record DATLOJ010000067.1, read on the forward strand.
GGCCGCTGCTCCGCAAGTCCCGAAGCGACTCGTCTGTTGAATCCAGTGGCTGAAGTCCAGGTAATGGGTTCCGTCCCGCTCTTGCGCGCTTAATAAATCAAGGGGGACGCGCTCTAAGGGGTTAGACAAGCCGACGGCTTTCGCGCCGAAGAGGGTTCGATAGGCAATCCGCAGGCCCTCCTCTCCGGTTGGGATACTGCCCTCAGTACTGATCTGATTCCACCGGCGCTCGGGAGTTAGCCCCACGCCACACGAATCACCGTTCTCCGGAAGAAAGAAGGCCGCGATCCATGTTCCGGTGGCGCCGGGCTCCTGTTTCCAGACCTGATCCTCTGAAACGAGAGTGGGTGTCGGTTTGGACGAAGGGAGCGGCCTCTGCGGTGGGTCGTTTCCGCAAGCCAGAAAGGAAACTGTGATCACGGCTAGGGCAAGGCCGTGAAATGCATTCGTACCTCGTTTTGCGACGGGTGAAAACATGCGCACGAGCACGAGTACAGCATAGTTAGCTCGTCACCCCTGTTCACGTAGCGAGGCGCGTCAAACCCCGGGCGCGCCTGGGTGCCGGCCTTCCTCAGAGCTTGGAAGGTGAGCGCGGAGTAAACTCGTCTTTCACCCGGGATGTAGCGCAGCTTGGTAGCGTGCCTCGTTCGGGACGAGGAGGTCGTGGGTTCAAATCCCGCCATCCCGACCATGCAGTTTGGGGATGTAGTTCGACGCCGAAGGATGGTGCGGCACTACACCGGCAAGGGCATCGACCCTGAGAAACTCGATCGAATCATCGATGCGGCCCTCAAGGCCCCCAGTGCCGGCTTCAGCCAGGGGCAGTCGTTCGTTGTCGTTACCGACGCCGCGATGCGCGACGCGGTTGCCGCGATCGTGGATGAGCCCGAGTATGTCGCTCAAGGTTTCGATCCGTGGATCTCGCGGGCCGGCGCCTTGGTCGTTTGCTGCACGAGCGCGCAGGTTTACATGGATCGGTACTCCTTAGCCGACAAGCTCGGGCCCGACGGGTCGCAGATCGAATGGCCCGTTCCATTCTGGTGGGTCGATGCCGGCTGCAGTCTCATGCTGCTGCTGCTGGCTGCGACCGATGAGGGGGTTGCATCGGGATTCCTCGGTTTGAGCCATGGCAATCTCGTGCGGCTGAGGGAGCTGTTCGGGATACCAGCTGAAGTCTCGCCGGTAGGAATCGTCACGCTCGGCGAGCGGGCCCCCGACCGCAAATCTGGTTCGCTAAAACGCGGCTGGCGCCCGCGCGAGCAGGTAGTGCACAAGGACAGGTGGCGGGGAGGAGTCCCCCCGGTGACTTGGTAGTTCTTTAGCCGACAGCTCTCAGTAGACGCTTAACAGGGTGGTCTTCAACCGGCACAAGATGAATCAGCGAGGCCTCCGGCCTGCATAGAAATCTGAACGGAGCCAGCTTGCCGGTTCCGAGCCCAGGGCTTACCAACAGGTGCATCCCATCGACCTTGGCAAGACCCCTCGCAAGACTCGTTGGAATGGTTGAGTTGGTTACAAGAGCGCCCACGAATGGAAAACGCACCTGGCCCCCGTGCGTGTGTCCCGAGACCTGCAAGTCGTAGCCAGCCTTTGCCGCGTCTCGGTAGGGGGCCGGATCGTGGACGACACATATCGCAACGTCGGCCTTGGGATCCCTTTTCAGGACGGTCCTGTCTTCCCACTCCAGGTGAGGATCGTCCATCCCAGTCAGCTGAATTGAAAGGCTGCCGGCGGCACACTTGGCGTTCGTATTCGTCAGGTCTTGCCAGCCCTCGGCTTTCAGCAGCTCCTTGAAGCGATCCGTGGGCATGGGTTTGTTTCCGAAGCGCTTGCGCTTCAAGAAGTAATCGAGGTAGCCCTTCGTAAGGGGCTGAAAGTAGTCTGAGGAACCAAAGACGAAGTAGCGCCCATGACGCGCTCTCAAACCGTTGAGCAACTCTGCGCACCTGTCCACGATTCCCGGCTGAGACAGCAGATCTCCCGTCGCCAGCACAATGTCGTATTCCTCGGACGAAAGGCCTTCGAGGAACTCGATTAGCCGGTGAGTGCTCGACCGCAGATGAAGATCCGAAACCTGCAAGATGCGCAGGGGCCTGCTCTTTGGTGGGAGCACGGGAACGTAGTACCTCCTCACGCGGTGCAGCCGCGCTTCGATGAATCCCCAGACCACACCGGCCGCCGCAGCGGCTGCTGCAAGAGCGGGAACGAACATCAGGTGTAGTACGACTGGGGCGGAGGCGGCCGCCACTCACCCGGAATCTCGACTAGGTACGGCCCGTTCGACTCAACGGCTTTGCTCACAGCGGCGCCAAGTTCTTCGGGCGTATGCGCAACCGTGGCCGGGACTCCATGTGACTCTGCAAGCGCCACGAAATCCGGCCCCCGTAAATCCAGGCCGAACGTCGTCGAGTACCGCGCCTTCGAGAAGCTCTTGAGGATCCCCCACGCCCGGTCGTTGAAGACCAGAGCCACCACCGGAAGGTTGTACTGGGCGATCGTTGAGAGCTCCCTGTCGTGGTACTGAAGCCCCCCGTCGCCGCTGAACGAGACCACCGGACGACCGGTTGCAACAGCCACGCCGATGGAAGCGGGCAGGGAAAACCCAAGGCTCGCGTAACCGTATGGATAGTGAAATGTGCCGGGTTGTGTTACCTCGAGAAACGGAGCAGACCAGTAGGACGCGATCGTCATGTCGTGCACAGTGTGAATCTCGGGCGGTACGGCTGCCCTCACTGCATCAAGCATTTCCATCTCGCGGGGACCCTCGGACCGGGCACGTTCGAAGGACGCTGCGCGCACCCTCTGCGCGGCAGAAGATCCCCATTCTGGCTTGGAAGCGGGTTCGTCCATCTCCAAGGCCGCATCGATCTTCTCTAGACAAGAGCGCGCGTCGGCAGCAATGCCAAGTCTCACGGGGTAGTTGCGGCCCAACTCCTCGCGATCGATGTCGATGTGCACTAGTTGCGAGGGAAGCTGCATCTTCCAGTTTCCCGTGGCCATGGCGGAGAAGCGGGTGCCCACAGCCAGCAACAGGTCTGCTTCACGCAGGAGCTCCTGACCTTCCGGCTGACGGACCATCGTTCCGGCGCAGAGGGGATGGTCCTCAGGAACAGTCCCCTTTCCCATGAAAGTCGTGACCACAGGTGCATCGATCTTTTCCGCAATCCGAGTGAGAGCTTCGGAGGCGCCGGAAGCGAGAACCCCGCCTCCCGCCCAAATAACCGGCCGTGCTGCAAGCCGGAGAAGCAACGCAGCCTGGTCGATCTCATCCTGGCGAACGGACCGCGGCGTTTCCGCGCTGAGATCCACGTCACCCTCGCCGTCCGCATCGAAAACGTCCGCTGCAACCTCCAGGAAGACCGGCCGTCTCCGGCCCCCGATCGCTTCTCGCAGCACATGAGTAAGACCCTGGATCAGCTCGGACGCGTTTAGCACTCTGACCGAAGCCTTCGTGACCGCAGCGAATGCCGGGCCAAGGTCCTTCGCCTCGTGCAGGTAGCCCTTGCCCTTTCCGAAGTACTTGCTGGGGATGGCCGAGGAAATGGCGATAACCGGCGAAGAGGAGACGTAAGCCTCCCCGAGGGCCGACAACGAGTTCAGCGCGCCAGGCCCGGTCGATAGGAAAAGCGCTGCGGGTTTGCGGGAAGCTCTCGCATAGCCGTCCGCGGCATGGGCTGCGGCTTGCTCGTGCCGGAATCCGAGGTACCTCATGCCCGATGTCTCGAGCGCCTTCCACAACCCGAGAGCGTGAACCCCTGGCAGACCGAACACGGTGTCTACTCCGGCGGCCTGAAGGCCCCGGATGATCTGGT
>DATLOJ010000068.1:0-6729 GCA_035536315.1 Actinomycetota bacterium
TCCTGTCGGCCTCCTCTTGCGCACGCTCGGCCTCTCGTGAAGCGGTCGCGGCCACCGTGTCCGACTCCTTTGCAAGCGCTTCTAGCTCGGCGATCTTCTGTCTGATGTCTGCTGCGCGCTTCTCCAACTTTGGGTCTGGCCGGTCGGCGTGCGCTCGCTCGGGAATCGCAAAGTTGAACCCTTCCTCCTGCGGCTCGGGCTCTTTTGAGAGCGTGCCCGACAGGATCGATTCCTTCACGGAAGGGTCGGACGCGATGCCGTAGAGGCTTCGCGCAATCTTCTCCCGGAGTCCCGCCGCACTCGAGTGCCCGGCGCGCTGGAGGTGCTTTTCCGCGGCGTCGACGATCTGCGCTATCAGGTCATGCCGTGCAGATGTGGCTTCCCTCACTTCCGCGGGCCCGGCCCCCTTCTCGAGAGCACGCCGGACGCGCTCTTCTGCCTCGATGAGCCATTCGATCTGTTTGGCGTTTCGATCAGCGAGCTGGTTGAGCGCCCAAGCGACAACCGTCGGCTTTCGCAACTTCGAGACGCTGGTTGCTTCTTCCTTGCGGCCTTCCGAGCGAAGCTGTTTGACCAGCCCGTCGCGCTCCTTTGTGAACTGGTCGATAGGAAGCTGGTAGAGCGCCCTCGCCTTCCCCTCGAACTCTTGCCGGTCGCTCATCTCGCTCATTGGTTATATAGGTAAGAGAAAGCCGAGCTGCCCGGCACTCCAGGATTGTCGAGGGACGCACGGCTTGATTTTCCTAGGGTGACCGAGGGGACTTGAACCCCCGACGTCCTGGACCACAACCAGGTGCTCTACCATGCTGAGCTACGGCCACCATGTGTGCTGCAGCTCCAATGGTAACCGCCGGACGGGGTCCGCGGTCCCGTCCGGTAGCCTCGCCCCATGAGGAGCGGAGCGGACGTAGTCGTAGTCGGTGGCGGAATCATCGGTTGCTCGGTGGCAGCGGAGCTCGCGGCCCAAGGCGCCGACGTGCTTCTCCTGGAGCGAGCCGAGATAGCGCATGGGGCGTCGGGCAGAAACCACGGCCTGCTCTTTTATCCGCAGATGCACCAGACTGAGCCTCTTTATCGCGCCTCTTTCGAAACATACCGGCAACTTCGAGACGAATCCGCGCTGGACATCTCCTTCGACGAAAAGGCCCGGGGGTTCATCATCCTCGTTGCCTCGGACCAGGAGTGGGATGCCGCCGAGAGGGAAGCCCGGGTGTGTGCCGAAGGTGGCGTGAAGATCACCAGGCTCGAACGTGAAGAGCTCCTCAAAGTCGAGCCCAACGTCGCCGATCACCACATCGGGGGTTGGTTCATCGAAGATGGATACAGGCTCGATCCTGCCGCTCTCACACTATCGATGGCTCTGCGCGCGCGACGGGTCGGGGCGGAAGTCGTGACACACACGGACGTAAAACAAATCATCGTCGAAAAGAGCCGGGTGGTCGGCGTGGCAACTGACGAGGGTGTGATCGAGGCTCGTGTGGTCGTCGACGCCGCCGGACCATGGGCTCCTAAGCTCGCGCGGTCGGCCGGAGTCGATCTTCCAATCATCGGGGCCAGGGGATGGCTGCTACTCACCAAGGCGATCCCGCCGGTTGGTAATCATCTACTCGAATCGTCCGGCTGGCATCTGACTGCGGGTGATTCCGGCCCCCCACATGTGACGGTCGCCGAGTACGCAGATGGCGAGCACCGCGGAAGCCAGCAGATCGGTCTTTTGATTCAGCAGAACAAGACCGGCCATGTCCTTCTTGGTGGATCCCGGCTATCCAGCATGCAAGAAGAGCCTGAAGGTCATGAGGTGACACTCGAGATCGCAAAACGCGCAGTCCATGCGATGCCGCTGCTGGCCGATGTTCCCATCGCAACGGTTTGGTCAGGAGTCCGCCCGATGAGCAAGGATGCGCTTCCTTTGATTGGGTGGCTGAGTCCGATAGATGGACTATTCGTTGCAGGAGGACACGGGGGCCAGGGGATCATGCTTGGCGCAGGTTCCGGCAAGCTTGCTGCGCAGATGATTGCGGCCGGCGGGACGGGCAAGCTCGAAGGGGCGGTTGAGTTTTTAGCCGAGCCAGGTTTGTTCGACCCTCTGCGTGAGGCTTTGTGATCGAACCAGTTACTGGGCACATCTTGAAGTAATCGTTCTGGCCTGACCCTTATTTTTATCCCAGCGCGACGGCGGGAAATCGGAGCTAGTAGAGCAACAAATACCCCCTCTGTCGGATTGCTCGCGCCTTCAAGACGGCGACCGTGTCCCTGCCCCCTGGAGAGATGGGGTGGCTGCACTCCGAAGTTTTCGTGGCTGCACCATTAAGTGAGCAGGGCTCTTGCGGTTGATTAGTCGCATGAATAAACACTCGAATCGGCCTTGAAGAAATCACGGCTGTTCGACGACAGGAGGGGCGCCATGGATACAGTTCAGCGAACAAACCTCAGCTCAATTGGTCCGAGAGTGCTTGCAGTGGTGATGATTCCAATCATCCTCCTGGCTCTCTCTTCGACTGCGGAAGCGGGCAAGCCTGCGGGGTCCGGTGCCAAGTCCGCGGATTTGGGGGTTCAGTCGTCCACCGACCGGCGGAACTACGTCGTAGGACAGGAAACGGCCATCAACGTCTTGGCCTACAGCAACGATGCAAATCCGGCCGGCTCCGTCAAAGTGACGATTGCTCTGTCCGACCATCTCGAAGTTATCCAGGTGGGTGGGGGATCAGTTTCGTGCTCAGGAACCAGCAGCATCGTTTGCAGTATCGGAAACTTCACGCCCTTCCAGAGAACAGACATTCCTCTGCTAGTCCGCTCCACGGCTGCTGGATGGCCGGTGGTGACGACATCGATCGAGTCGGCGACGACGGACCCGTTTCTAGGAAACAACAACCACTACTTGTCGTTCACGAGCTTCGAGGCAACTCCTCTGCCGCTAAACCTCGAATGTCAGAGCAACTACGTCACCTGCCAAATCGCGCTCAACCTTCCCACCACCACAACGGTGCGCCTGGGGCTGCAGACCCAAAATGGGTTTTACGGCGACCTTCGAATGGCAGTGGCTCCGTATCTACAAGCCGGGACGAGCGCATCGTTTGACGCCGTTGGCGTCTCAGGCACCGTGACTCCTGCAGACACGACCGTCACTCTTCCTGCGGGGCCGTATCTGATGACGATCAGCTGCTGCAGGGGAGGTGTCCGGACGGAACCAAGGTGGATACCTCAGGTCGGTGACCCGAACAGTCGCACGTGCCTTCCCCATGTGGCCACCTTGGGAAGCAAATGCATCCCCAGGGGAGTCGGCGGCAGTTATGTGCCGGGGAGATCGGTGCGTGCTGGCAGCGGGTACTTCAGCGGATCTGCGACGGCTTCCTAGAAGACAAACGATCTCAATTTAAGGAGTCACACAATGAGAAAGACCTTGATTGCAGGGCTTGTGGTAACCCTGATTGTTGGGCCGGGCGAAGCCTTCGCAGCCAAGCCCTGGGCAGGGCCTCGTCAAGAGACCGTCGACCTCGGGGTAACGCAAACCGGCACTCCGTCGACCGCAATCGTGGGTGAGACTGTGACGTTCACTAGCGTTGTCACGAACCCGGGCCCCATCACTGCTAGCAACATCGACTTTGAGTTCACCTGGTGGGGGGCAATGTAGCTGGTTGGCCACACCATCGACAGAGGAAGTTGTCAGGAAGAGACGAAGTGGACGGAACTCATGTGCAGTGTGACTACACTTTCGAAAGGTCAGAAAGCCACCCTGTCGGTAATTGTGCGAGTTGTGGAGTCTGCGCACGCGCCCGTGCCCACCTACGCCGCCGCATGGTCCGATGAAACGGATAGCAATCCCGACGACAACCATGTCTACCTTTACACGACGGTCCTCGCTGACCCGAACGCCCCCCTTGCGCGCTGCGCCGGGGTGGCCAACGGAACCATCAGAGTGACTTGTAGTGACTGGTTTCAGATGCCGGATGGAGGGCAGGCCCACATGAATCTGGAGCCGGCTCCAGATTTCTCGGGGGTCCTGAGTGCCCAGGTGATCGAAAACTTTTGTGACTGGACCGACTCTTGTCGGGAGATCAGGGGGACTTTTGTAAATGGGACTCTTGTCCGGGGAACCCAGAGTCTCGTCGTGGGTGTGGGTTACGCGCAGTTCCCCCAGTCGTACGAGTTTCAGGTGATCGCAGCCCCGCTGGAAACAGTCAGCGCAAGGGTTCCACCCATATGCCGAGGGATCTTTATGGGGACCGGAATGGGATTTGAAGTGTGCACGCCGTCGGCTGGAACCGGTAGCCACAACACAGGCACCGCGGCGGTCGGTTCATTCCAAGGAACTCTCATAAAGATCTAAATCAAGAATCGCGGCCGGCCAACGGCCGAAAGTGCGCCCGGGAGGACTCGAACCCCCAACCTGCCGGGTAGAAGCCGGCTGCTCTATCCAGTTGAGCTACGAGCGCGTGAGTACCAGTGTAGAGGCGAGTGGTCGCCTCGAAGACTTTACGCCTGGGGTCTGCGGATCCTTCTAAACAGGAAGAGGCCCACCAGAAGCGGAATGATGCCTGCGGCCCCCGCCAAAGCCGGAGGGCCGGTCACGGCTACGCCGGTCGAGTCGACTCCGGCGGCTCCTGGAGAAACGACTGGTGATGCGCTCGCCACAGGTGAGGGGGTGGGGGCCGGAGATGCCTGGCCGCCCGCAGCCGAGCTTCCAGAGGTTGGGCTGGCCTGACCGCCAAAGGGGCTGGCCGTTCCCGCAGAGGTGGGGCTGGCTCCTGCCGTTGGCGTGCCGCCGGTGGCTCCCGAGTTCGTACCGGGTGAAGTAGCCAAAGGCGAAGGCGTGGTGGTGCCAAACGGTGAGGCGTCGGTGGCTCCGGGGGAGCCGGCAGGGCTGTTGATGATGTCCTCGTCTGTGGGGGTAGCACTCGGCACGTCGGCCGATCGGTCACCGTCTGCGAATGCCAGAACAATGCCCGTGACAAGCGTCACAGCTATAAGTACGGCAAGAATCGCCCGTCCGGTCATCATGCTCCCTAAGTTCTAAGTGCGCTCAACCCCGGCAAGTCACCGGAGGCCGAAGCATAGCAGCCGAAATTACACTTTTGTCGTTTATTTAAAGGTGGCCCGGGGGCCGGGGAAGTGGGGTGAGATTACCCGGTTCCTGCCCGGATGCAAACCCCTGCGCCTAAGCCCTTCCGTATTCCTCGAGGTACGCCACGGTGTAGCCGACGATCGAAAGGTAGTCGGGGATCCGGCAGTGCTCGTTGGGCGCGTGAAGGTTCGAGTCCGGGCGGCCAACTCCGGGAGGCGAACAGATTGGAATTCCGAGCCCCTGAGCGATCGGGTACATGGGGCCCGTGGCCCACATCTGGGGGAAGACAGCGGTTTCTTTTGGGAACCACTTCTGGGCGGAGTTTCTGGCAGCAAGGCCGAGCTTGGTGTCTATGGGGGAGCGGGAGGGGTTCTGAGCAGACAGTACCCTGACCTCTACGTCGCCGAAGCCGTTCCGCTCCAGATGTGACATCAACTTTTTGGCAATGTCCTCAGCATCTTGATCGGGGACCAGCCTGAAGTCGAGCTTCGCCATCGCTTCAGCAGGTAGGACCGTCTTTGACGCGCCGGGCACTCCGTAACCAGAGTGAAAGCCGGCGATGTTGGCGGTGGGGGTGAAGATCATGTTGCGCTTGAGCTCCGTTCCGGTCAGCCCGCCCAGGAAACTCTCTGCGCCCAGACTTTCAAGGGTGGCGCTCTCGTTGAACGGAATCTTGTCGACCAGCGCGACTTCCTCTGGGGTGGGCTCACTGACTCCATCGTGAAAGCCCTCGATGATGATCGAGTCGTCTGAATCTTTGATCGACGCAACGGCCCGGAGCAGCTGCCACGCGGCTGAAGGGGCGTACACCGCAATCGAGGAATGCTGGTCACCGGAGAGCTTTCGCGCGTTCAGCTCTATATAGAGAAGACCCTTGCACCCGAAGTACATCTGTGGGGCGCCGTCGAGGTCGAACCATCCGCCTTCCCAAACACAATCGTCAGATGCGAGCTCAGACGCGTATTTCTGGCAGATTTTCTCGAAGTGAACACTTCCGGATTCCTCTTCTCCCTCGATGAAGAACTTGATCGTGAATGGAAGGTCCCCGACCAGCTCCTTGTAGATGCCGAGTGCTGAAATTCGCGCGACGAGATCACCCTTGTTGTCGGCCGCTCCTCGCGCAAACATTCTGCCGTCGCGTTCGGTTGGCTCAAACGGCGGGGATTCCCAAAGATCGATGGGATCGACCGGCTGAACGTCGTAATGGTCGTAGATCATGAGCGTGCGGTCACCGCTACCGGGAATCACCCCAAGCAGCGCTTCTGGCGAACCGTCGACGCTGAGTCGCGAGACGGTGGCGCCAAGGCCCCCGAGCCGCTGTTCCAGCCAATCGGCCATCTCTTTGAACCCGGTGCCCTCCGTCGAGACGCTCGGAATTGAGCAGGCTTCCTTCAGCGAGTTCAGATAGGTCTGAGAGTTTGCTTCGACGTGCTTTCGTATCTCGTCGTAATCGGTCATGGATCGCATCCTAAGACTCTTGGAGCGGGCGACGAGAATCGAACTCGCACCACCAGCTTGGAAGGCTGGAGCTCTACCATTGAGCTACGCCCGCACGCCGGCCACGAACAAACCACCTAGACCGGAATGGGTTCGACAATGGTAGCGGCTGGGGGCCGGAAACCAGCAACCCAGTGAATGGCCCTCTTGGGTCATCGGTAAACTCTTAA
>DATLOJ010000069.1:0-7602 GCA_035536315.1 Actinomycetota bacterium
GAGGTGCCTGACCTTCGCTGCTGCTAGCTCGATAGCGTGTGGGACGCCGTCCAGTCGCCGGCAAATAGCCGCCACGGCCTGGGCATTGTCCGAAGTGAGCTGAAAATCTGGAACCACTTTGGATGCTCTGTCCACAAAGAGCCGGACCGCTTCAGACTCTGCGAGCAATTCGAGCGGGAGGTCGTCCTGGCTGCCCGGCAAGGTCAACTTGGGAACACGCCAGGTGGCTTCCCCCTCCACTCCGAGAAGATCGCGACTCGTTGTGACTATCTTGATTCCGGGGCAGGTTTCAAGGACCGCGTCAACCAAGTCCGCCGCCGCATCGACGACGTGCTCGCAGTTGTCGAGGATGAGGAGCAGCTCCCTGGTCCGCAGTTCCTCTGTCAGGATCTCCAGCGGTTCCCCGGCCGGGGCCGTCCCAAGGCCCCCCTGTCGAAGTTCTAGCGCCGTGAGTACCGCGCCGGGAACGGCCTCCGGGTCTCCCACTGGTCCAAGCTCGGCCAGCCAAACGCCGTTACTGAATCTGTCGATGACCTCTGCCCCCGCCTGTATGGCCAACCTCGTCTTGCCGACGCCTCCGGGGCCGGTGATAGTGACGAGTGAGTTCTCTTCGATAAGAGACATCACCTTCTTGATCTCCGACTCCCGCTCGATGAAGCTCGTCCTCTGAATAGGGATGTTGTGCCGGGCGGACTCGAGGGTGTGCAGCTTGGGGAATTCAGACTGCAGGGTCGAATCCGTTACTTGAAAGATCCTGCGCGGCGCTCTCAGGTCCTTCAGTCTGTGCTCTCCCAGATCCAGCAGAGACGTGCCCTCGGGAAGCGGGCCGGCCAGAAGGTCTTTGGTTGTTGATGAGATCAGGGTCTGGCCGCCGTGGCCGGCCCCCATGACACGCGCAGCTTCGTGAACGGCTTCTCCGAAGTACTGATCTTGCCTGCGAGTGACTTCGCCGCTGTGAATGCCCATGCGCACCCTCACCGTGCAGCTCCCCGGCCACTCGGCCCTTGCGAGGAGCCGGTGACCCTCAACGGCGGCGCCTACTGCGTCGGAGGCAGTTTGAAAGGTGACGAAGAAGCCGTCGCCGGCGGTGTTCACCACGTGTCCGTTGCGTCGCGCAAACACGTCTCGAAGGATGCGCTCCTCGAGTGCCATTACCTCGGGGTACAGATCCGGAATCTGCTGAAGAAGCTTGGTAGATCCCTCAATGTCGGTGAACAAACACGTCACCGTTCCCGACGGACCAGCGGAACTCACTTTGTCATCCCCCTTGCTCGAGGGAGAGTCTACGAGATCAGTCGGGTGGCCATTTCGGCTTGAGGGCCTCCCGCGCGGGGGTTTCGGGCGGCTGGTTCTGCACCCTCATGCCGTACTCGAACACGATAGTCCCGCCGATGTAGCCGCCGGCGGCAAGGAGTGTGAAAGCGACCAGGGTCGCGAGTGCGGACGTGGCTGAGATGCGACCTTCATCGAAGTCGCGCTGAAGCAACGCCTCCGACACGAGGAACGAGCCGGTGGCGATAACCATCACCACCCAGTGAAAGTTCGCCACACGCCGCATTCCGGTGCCGCGCGGGATCTTGATGTAGTCGACGAACCCGGTGACGACCGTCGGCAGGGCGAATGCAAGTCCGCCTGCTATTGCGAGAAACCCTCCCCATGCCATCTTCTCCTCTAGCCATGAGGGAACGAAGGGCATCCATCCTCCAAGGACGATGAGGCTTCCCACCGTGTAGGCGCCGATCGAAGCGTCGGTCATGGGGGGGTGAAATGGGTGGCCTCTGTATCCGCGGAAGAGATCGAAGAGCTTGTCCCAGCCGGTTCTCTTTTCCGTCATACGGTCACCTTTGCTTTCTTCTCCTCTTGCGCCGCCCTGCCGGATGCGAGGTGATCTGCAAGCCGGGTTGCAAGGGCCATGTTGGTCTGCGAAGGCTGCGCACCCGCCGACGTTACGAAGACGCTGGTGTCGCAGATGTACAGGTTCGGGTGGTCGTGGGCCTTGAGGTTGCGATCGATGACCGAGGTTTCCGGGTTGTCGCCCATGCGGCAGCCTCCCATGGTGTGGTCGTTGCCTTCACTGACGAAGATCTCTTCGGCCCCAGCGGCCTCGAGAATCTTTTTGCCCTCTTTCTGAATCTTCTTTCTCATCTTGGTCTCGTTGTCGAAGAAGTTGAACGTGACCTTGGGGCGGGGGACACCCCACTCGTCGATCTCGTCGGATAGCTCGACGCGATTCTCGGCGTAGGGAAGACACTCACCCTCGCATCCGAGCACCGCGAAATGCGGGTACTGCTCTGCAAGCTCGATCAGCCGCTTGCCCCACACGCCCTCCCCAGTCTTGGCCAGAGTGGCGAGAAACTCAGCGGGGAACAGCGATGCAGTCATCCAGCTCCACCCACCGGCGAAGTCATGTTCGGCTTTTGTGCCGTAGTGATGCTGAGACAGCATCGTCCCCGGCGCAGTCGACCACTGGTGAACCGGATCGGGGAACCGCGCCATCAAGTTCTCTGCAATGTGTGCCATGACGTACCTGCCGACCGCTCCCGAAGAGTTAGCAAGTCCATCGGGATATTGATTGGTTGCGGAGTGCAGCAAAAGGCGCGGGTTCTCGACGCAGAAGGCCGACAGGATGTAAATGCTCGCTTGCTGGCGGTGGCGGTTGCCCTTCTCGTCGGCGTAGACGAATCCTTTGATGTTGCCGCGCTCGTCGCATTCGATCTGGACGACTCGAACTTTCGTGCGAATCTCCGCCCCGGCAAGCACCGCTTTGGGGACGTAGTTGAGGTGCGTCGACGTCTTGGCTCTCGATTTGCAGCCCCACTGGCAGTAACCGTAGTTCATGCATGCAGAGCGTCCTTCATGATGTTTGGTGAGGATCGCTAAAGGCGTCGGCACCCAGTCCATGCCGAGCTTCTCCATTCCCTTGATGATGTACATGTCGCGCGCGGTGGTTCGGTGGGGAGGTTGCGGATAGGCCCTCGTCTTGGGGCCCCACGGCATCGTCTCGGGGCCGGACAGCGACATCTCCAGCTCGACCCGGTCGTAGTAAGGCTCGAGGTCGTTGTAGGTGATCGGCCAGTCCTCGCCAACTCCGTCGATAGATTTCCTCTGGAAGTCCTCAGGCCAGAAGCGCAGGGCGACGCCCCCGTAATGCAGTGTTCCTCCACCCACGCCGCGTCCGTCCCGGCGGTGACCCATCTCCAGCTCTTCCTTGCCGTCGAGCAGGCGGCGGTCGTCCCAGTCGAACTTGCCGAGCATCTCCACTTCGTCCTGTCGAAAGTCCTTGTCGGTGTCGAGCCAGTCCCCGGCCTCGAGAACGACGACCTTCCATCCCTTTTCGGATAGCTCTTTGGCGAGGACGGATCCGCCTGCCCCGCACCCCACAATGCATGCGTCAACCAAGCCGTCGTAGCGCTGCATGTGTTCAGGACGGACCGACATCTCGAGTGGTTTCATAGCTCCATGTATCCGCGCTTGCGCTTGGCGCGCGCTTTGACGGCGCCCTTACCCAGCCAAACGTGGCCGGGCTTGTAGCTGGGGCCGGGAAAGCCCATTTGAACCATCCCTCTTGGGTCGGAGCCAAAGGCAGTCATGTAGGAGTCGCGCACGCGCTTGAACCAAGTGGTCGCGTCGAACTTGTCCGGCCCTTTTATGTTGCCCTTCTCCATGTCGGTGAGAATCTGATCCTGCTGCTCGCTCGACGCTTCTGCGAACTTTTTCCCAAAACGTTTCTGTGACTCTTCGTCGATGATCCGAAAGCCTGTGGGGACCAGTTCGCTGCGCGGCATCAGCCCGGCTTTGTCGTCGGCGCGGCCTGCTTGCTTGTCGAACCCTTTGTCCAGCTCGACGGCAAGAGCCTTTGCCGGAACATCGCCCGGCACGATCCTTGCTGCGACGGCAACGATCAGCTCCTCCGGTCCTGCCCGGCCGATCTCTCCCTGCTCCCGTGAGGTCCGCTTCCTTAACTCCTCGATAAGGTCCGGCTCGACCTCACGAAGATCGAGCCGCTTCCAGAACTCGTCGAGAGTTGGATAGCGGTCTTTGTCAGCCATACGAGAGGAGTCCGGTGATGCCCACCAGGCCGATGAGTGAGTAAGTGAGGGGAAGAATGGGCGGGGGGCCGGCAATAAGGTTGCGCATTGTCAGCCCACCGATGTGGCTGAGTATTGCTTTCCAATGAAGCACCAGCCCGACCACCCCAAACAGGACGGCGAGCCCGAGAAGTCCTAAAGATATCCACCCCCACCAACCGTCGCGACGCACAATGCCTGCGAGCGCGCCGGCGATCGCGAGGGGTGTGTAGATGACGGGCAGGTACATCGACCGGTGTGAAAAGCCCCCTGCTCTATGGAATAACGAGACCTGAATCCAAATACCGGCATACATCACCGCGCATAGAGCGAGGGTGGCGCGACCGAGTTCCCAAGCGTTCCAGGGGTCCATCTACTGGATAGGGTAACCCCACTGCCAGTGTTCAAACCTTCATGAAAGGACTCGCAGAAATGACAAAGGAAGCGATCACCGCAAAGGGCGCGCCTGCCCCAGTAGCTCCTTATTCGCAAGCGATACGCAGCTCCGGACTGGTGTTTTGCTCCGGAGTCCTCGGGATGGATCCGGAGTCGGGCCAGCTCGTTGATGGACTGACGGCCCAGGTGCAACAGGCATTCGAGAACTTGAAGGCTGTTCTCGACGCAGCGGGTCTTACTCTCGAGCATGTTGTGAAGACGACTGTGTACTTGCAGGACATGGCCGACTTTGCCGAGATGAACGATCTCTACGGCGGTTATTTTCCGAGCACTCCGCCGGCCCGAACGACCGTTGCCGTAAGGGAGTTGCCCAAGGCAGCGTTATTCGAACTCGACGCGATTGCGAGTGGCTGATCACGGGCACTTGCTCCGCAACTAGACTGGTGCTCCCACACATTCAACCGATCCGTCCCCTGCTCGAAAAGGAGTCCTTCAATGACTGAAACCCGCGTGGCCGCCCCACCGCCGGCAGATGAACCCGCCGTTATCCAAAAAGGGTTCGGGTGGCGAAAGCTTGTCAGCGTGGCGTCCTACGGCAACTTTGTTTCTCTGGTGATTCTTATGGGCTTCATCATCAGGGAGTTCATTCCTCCCTTCGCTGCGGTGATCCTGCTGTCTCTTGTTGGAGGCTTTCTTTCGTCCAGGACCGGCAAAGCCGGCGTAGTGGGCGTTGTGCTGGCCGCGCTGGGAGCACTAGGGAGTTTGTTTTTTATGGGCGGGCACGTCGCCAGTACCGGCCTGATTGGCGTTCCCGAAGCAATCAACGAATACATTCCTACATTCACGATCATCGTCTTCGCGCTCACGATCCTCATCGCATCCATCGTTTCCGCCCTAAAGCGCGGAGGCTCCGGATTTGCACGTTCGAACGCCGCGCGAAATGTTGGCGCTCTGGCTGTCGTCCTCATTGCTGCCCTCTCGGGATGGAGCACGTTCAAGTTCTTCTCGTATGAGGAAGAGCCCCGTGCAGTTGGAGACATTCCAGTCGTAGCGAAGGATTTTGCCTTTCGCCCGGAAAGCATCGGAGCAAACGACGGGACAATCAGTGTTTACGTAACCAACTCCGACACCACTCTGCACACCTTTTCTATAGATGAGCTCAATGTAGACACGGCGATCCCAGCGGGGAGGACGGCGAAGGTTGTCTTCAAGGCGGGCGACGGGACATACCGTTTCTACTGCAAGCCACACCCCGACATGGAAGGCGAGCTCAACGTCACACCAACGTAGAACGTTCTAGAGTTTGCGACTTCTCGAGGTAACCAACGACTTTCCTCCGACCCTTGGGGGAATCGAGAACTACGTGTATTCACTGGTTTCGCGATGGGAGCCCGACAAGGTGACCGTGTTTACGCGTAAGAGACCCGGGGACCGTGAGGTCGACCGCAAGCTTGCGTTCGAGGTGATCCGCGATCCGGCCCGCTTTCTGTTTCATACCGAGCGAGTAACGAAAGACCTTCTGGACCTGGCCAGAGATCGCAGCATCGATGTGGTGCATTTTGCTTCGGTACTTCCTCTTGCACTGATTGGGCCGCGCCTCAAGGAGAACGGCATTCCCTATGCGGTGACGGTCAACGGTTCTGAGTTCACGATGCCTGCAGGCCTTCCCGGCGGGAGGGCTCTGTTGACGAAGGCACTGTCGCCTGCCGCCGCGATCCTGCCCTACGCGCCTTTCCTGGAACGACGCGTGAGACGGTTGCTTCCGGCGCATCAGGGAATCCGGGCGGTGGCGCCGGGCGTCGACCTGGAGCGCTTCGGCCATGCAGCCCGCCCCATATTTCAATCCCCGAGCGGGGGACCCGTCGTGCTGTATGTCGGACGGCTCATTCCGCGCAAAGGCGCGCTGGCCCTCGTTCAGGCGTTTCCGGAGGTGCTACGCGTTGTACCCGACGCCCACCTGCTGATCTGCGGGGATGGGCCCGATAGGACACGAATAGAGAACCTGTCCAGACAGAGTGGACTGGGAGATTCGATGACGATGACGGGCGGAGTACCGTGGCAGCGTGTGCCCGGCTACATGAAGTCGGCGACGGTGTTCGCTCAGCCGGTGAGAGAGCGGTACGGGGGCCGGGAAACGGAGGGGTTTGGCATCGTTTTTCTGGAGGCCGCGGCCTCGGGCCTGCCTACGGTTGGCGGCAACGTAGGAGGCATCCGCGACGCAGTGAGCGACGGTGAAACGGGAATCCTGGTCGACGGCAAGAGCCAGGATCAGATTGCCGAGGCTCTTATCCGGCTTCTGACGGACCCCTCGCTTGCAGAAAAAATGGGATCTGCCGGGCGCTCAAGAGTCGAGGAGAGGTTTACGTGGAGCAGATTTTACGAAGACTTCAGGTCTGCCTTGGAGGGGACGGTCGGCTCTTGAAACGGGCTCCGGACGAAAAGGCCCATATGATCAACCGCCTGCAAAGATGCCTGAAGGCTCAGTGGAGTTCGAAAGGGGAGCAGCAAATTTGAAGAGATACCTGGCCGAGTTCATCGGCGCTTTCTTTCTTGTGTTCGTGGGGGCCGGAGCGATCATCGCCGATGTCTATCGGTCCAAGACGCTGGTTACCGACTCGTTCGGGCTTCTGGGTATTGCGCTGGCCCATGGATTGGCGCTGGCCGTTGTAATAGCAGCGATTGCCAGAATCTCGGGAGGTCACGCGAACCCCGCGGTAACGCTGGCGTTCTGGGTTGCCCGCAGGATGAAGGCGGCAGACATGGCCGGCTACATCGTGGCGCAGCTGCTCGGCGGAGTTGTGGCGGCATTTCTGCTCAAGGGTTTGATGCCGGCCGACGCCTTTTCTAACGCGGGGGCCGGAATTCCTGCGCTTGCGGAAGGTGTCCAGCCGCTCAAGGCAATCGCGATCGAAGGCATCCTCACCTTCTTCCTGACGTTTGTTATATGGGGGGTGGCTGTCGACCGGAAGGGGCCGAAGGTTCTCGCACCGTTCGCGATCGGACTTACGGTTACTTTCGGGATTCTCGCCGGTGGCACCTTCACGGGCGCTGCACTCAACCCTGCCAGGTGGTTCGGCCCGGCTCTCGCGAGCGGGCAGTGGGGCACTCCTTTGGTGTACATAGCGGGGCCGATCCTCGG
>DATLOJ010000070.1:0-4478 GCA_035536315.1 Actinomycetota bacterium
CCTAGGATGAACGTCATGCTCGCGATGATCAGGTAGTCGGAAGCTTCTATTCCGGTTGCCGGCAGGCCGCGAGCTCTTCTTGCATCAAAAGCTACCCCGAGCACGCGGGGGCCGGCTACCTCTCCTACCGCTACGCAGGGAAGGCGGTCGTTCTTTGTTTTTGTCGTGGTGACGCCGTCCTCACCGGTCACGTGGGCGACTACTCGCACCTGAAATCCGCCGGCTGTTGGCTCAAGGCCCCCGACCGAGCCGGACAGGTCGTAGTTCTTCACCAGACTCACGGTGTTCCCGCCCTGGCGGCGTGCCAGAACCTCTTCAGATTCAGCCTCGAAGATCAGCCCATTGCCGCTCGGAGGAATTGCAAAGACTTCGACGCGCACGTGCGACTGACCGGTATCGAAACCAATGAATCTGACCTCGAGCAAACAGGTCCCCGATGACGTCTGGAGGCTTCCTTGCTGTCCGGGCGGAGCTTCTGAGTTCGGCGCTTCCTGAGCTGCGCGCACCACAGGATCTTCCTGGGGGGAAGGTGAGGGGTCGGTCGACGGCGATGGCTCTGGCGATGGCTCCTCGGAGGGTGCTTGCGCCGCCCCGGCTTGATCCCCGGAGGTGGTGTTCTGTCCTCCTTCGGTCTTCACGCATTCATCGGAACCTTGCTCCGAACGGCTATACCCCTCCGGACAATCCTCGGGGGGTGCGACAGCAGCATGGGCCGCAATGGGTAGAGCAAAGGTAAGCAAAATGACGAGCAGCAGCATGAGCTTTGAATTGACTCTCAACAGACTTCCCCTTTAATAGACCGCGCAATTAACCTCGGTGAGTGACCCCAGCTTGGACTGTACAACACCCGCGACTTCCTCGCCGGTCAATAGGGAAATCAGAGACAAAGCAAACCGACCAAATCCGGGGCCAGTCCGTGCCTATTTTTGGCCTAGCGCTGTTTTTACTGCGGAGATGATCTTGCCGGGAGTGGTTACCGACAGGGCCCCCACCTTGGCTTTCAGGCCTCGCGCCACTGAAGTTCTCTCGCTCACCAGGATCACCGGGACGTCCTCGAGTGAACCTGCGTCCGCAAGGTACGCGACCATCGACTTTCCCTTTTCCGGGTTGCGCGTGAGGTCGACTATCAAAAGGTCCGGTTCTACTGCGGGGATTTGTTTGTGGACATCGCCTTTGGGCTCTTCCACCCAGGGGACGCTGAAGCCCTTTTGGCGCAGGGCGCTCACCCAGGGCCTCGACTCTTCCCAGCAAAGAACAGCGACTTTCGTCACGAGGACTCTCCGTCGGTCTTGGGCTTGGGCCTGCCGGGCTGCTCTTCACCAATCGACTCGCGTGTGGGGATCATGACTTTGCGAACGAAGACGCAGACGACGGTTCCGTCCTGGTTGTAGGCGATCGTTCTTACCTTGACTATTCCGCGGTCGGGCTTTGACTTGGACTGGTTTACGTCGAGCACTTCCGTCTCTGCGTAGATCGTGTCTCCGTGGAACACGGGGGCCGGATGATTCAGGTTTTCTATCTCCAGGTTGGCTATGGCTCTGCCGGACACATCGCGGACACTCATCCCCAGCGCCAGTGAATACACAAGATTTCCAACAACCACGTTGCGCTTGAACTGGGTGGAGTTCTCCGCGTAGTGCGCGTTGGTGTGCAGCGGATGGTGGTTCATCGTGATCATGCAGAACAAATGGTCGTCGTACTCGGTGATCGTCTTGCCGGGCCAGTGCTTGTAGACGTCACCCGAATTGAAGTCCTCGAGGTACCGTCCAAAGGGAAGCTCCTGCGAGTCGCTCATACTCCCGCCGCCTTTTGAAAGATCTGAAGCATGTTGCCCTCGGGATCCGTGAAGTTGGCAAGCAGAACGTGGGTCCCATGCACCTCGCGTACGAACTTGACGCCCTTCCCCTTGAGCTCTTCGACAGCCACGTTGATGTCCGCAACCTCCAGACACGGCACGACCTTGGACCGACCCCCGCCCTTCTGGTCAGCCGCCTCTGCTTGAGTCGGCGGGGGCCTGTGTCCTTCCGGGAGACCGTGAATCGCGAGCTCGGCCCCCCCGTCGGGAAAGCCGAACGTTGCCCACTTTCCCTCCTCGTCGTAGTCCTGAAGGGCAAGGCCAAGGGACTGCTCGTACCACTGCTTCATGAGAGGGAAGTCGTCGACGATGATGATCGAGTATCCGAGGCTCTGGATGCTCATGACTCGACCTTGTGCCGCTCGAGGAGCTGTTTTGCGATCACGAGCTTTTGGATCTCGCTTGTGCCTTCACCGATCAGAAGGAATGGGGCATCACGGTAAAGGCGTTCCACAGTGAATTCCGCCGAGTAGCCGTAGCCACCGTGAATCCGCAGCGCATCGAGCACTACCTCTGCACACGCCTCCGACGCGAACAGCTTGGCCATTCCCGCTTCCAGGTCGGACCTTTCGCCGGCGTCCTTCTTGCGGGCGGCGTTCAGCATCATGAGACGCGCCGCCTCGACCTTTGTGGCCATTTCCGCAAGCTTGAACTGGATCGCCTGGTGCTGGCTGATGGGCTTGCCCATCGTCGCGCGCACCTGCGCGTAACGAATCGCTTCTTCGAATGCACGGGTCGAAAGACCAACCGCTCTCGCGGCGACGTTGACCCGTCCAACCTCGATCCCGTCCATGATCTGACGGAACCCGCTGCCCACTTCCTCGCCGAGAAGTTGCGAAACCGGGACGCGGTGCCCTTCGAAGGTCAGCTCGGTCGTCTCGACCCCTTTGTAGCCAAGCTTTGGGATGTTCTTACCAACGGTCAGTCCGGGCGCAGGCTTCTCCTCGTTTGCGGTCTTTTCGACCAGAAGAATGCTCATCCCGCGGTGGGGAGGGTCTGATGCGGGATCGGTCTTGCACAGCAGAGTGACGATGCCCGAGCGCATCCCGTTCGTCACCCACATCTTCTGGCCGTCGACTATGAACTCGTCGCCGTCGCGGATCGCTTTGCACGTTATCGACGCGACATCGGATCCGGCCCCCGGTTCCGACATCGATAGCGCAGCCCTTATCTCGCCCGTCGCGAGAACGGGAAGGTATTTGTCCTTCTGGGCTTGAGTGCCGTGCTTGCGAATCAGGTAGCCGGTCATGAAGTGCGTGTTCAGAATTCCCGAGAGGCTCATCCATCCTCGGGATAGCTCGGCGACTATCAATGCGTAGATCGTGAGGGGTTGCCCGAGTCCTCCGAACTCCTCGGGAATCGTCACACCGAAGAGCCCCATCTCCTTCATCTGCTCGACAATCTTTTCGGGGTACTCGTCCTTGTGCTCCATTTCGTCGGCGACCGGGATGACTTCGCGGTCGACAAAGTCGCGGACGAGTTCGACTATCGCCTTCTGATCCTCATCGAGCTCGAGCCCTGCGATGCCCAGACTCACTTCTGCTCCCACTGCATCTTGAAGTCATCCCACGTCTTAACCGTCGTAAGCCCCGCCGCCGACCCGCGCGCGGCAAACTGCTCGGCCATCTTGCGAGAGGCTTCATCGATCATTTCGTTGCCGAACATGACCGCGCCCTTGAGCTCGACGCCGGTTGCATGCTCGTAAGCCTCGAGCATGGCGGTGGCCTTATCGAACTCCTCTTGAGTTGGAGTGAATACTTCGTTCAGAACATCCACCTGGCCGGGGTGCAGTGCCCACTTGCCGTCGTAGCCGAGGGCCTTGGCCCGCGTGGCCGCTTCCCTGAAACCGTCGAGGTCCTTGATCAAAAGGTAAGGGCCGTCGATTGCTTGCAGTCCTGCGTCGCGGGCCGCGACCAGAATCGTTTCGAGCACCCAGTGCCAGTGGTCACCCGGATAACCGGGCATCGGAAGTCCGGCCGTCACGGTCGGTAAGCCGAGCGAAGCACTCATGTCCGCCGGCCCGAAAATTAAGGTCTCCATTCGATCAGATGCCTTTGCGATGTCGTAGATGTTCTTGAGTCCCGTCGCCGTTTCGATCTGGACCTCGAGGCCCATTCGAGTATCCGACCCTGAGTTGCCCTCGATCATCGTCAGGAGCTTGTCGACGAACTCGACGTCCGATGGGTGCTCGGCCTTGGGGATCATGATGCAGTCGAGGTATGAGCCTGCGGCTTCGACCACATCAATGATGTCCCTGTAGCACCACTTCGTGTACACGCCGTTCACCCTCAAAACGACCGTCTTTCCGGTCCAGTCGCCTTCCTTGAGGGCCTGGACGACGTTGCCCCTTGCCTCCTCCTTCGCAAGAGGCGCTACCGAGTCCTCGAGGTCGAAAAAGACTTCATCGGCCGGCAGGGTGGGGGCCTTCGCCAGCATCTTGGGGGACGAGCCGGGTACGGACAGGCAGGAACGTCTAGCTCGCATAGTGACTTGATCCTCCAGTAAGGCGGCGAAAAGTGATTTTATCGGACCGTGCCTCCCCCATTTTTATCGAGGGCTCTATGGGCGACCCGATAGAGCTCGCGGCCATCGAAAGAGGCTCCGGCACGCCTGTGGCCATGGT
>DATLOJ010000071.1:0-2409 GCA_035536315.1 Actinomycetota bacterium
TCCTTGTGCGGCTCGGGGTGGCTCTTCTCGTCCTCCGCTACCTGTTTCACAGCATCCTTTGCCGGGCCGTCCTCGAGATGGTCAACCGCAGCCTCCAGGAACGATGGCAGGGCCGACTCGTAGTGGTAGTACTGCTTCGCATACTCCTTGAGAACCTCGGTGGTGACTTTGCCCTTCTGCCACCTGCGGTAGAACGGGTGCGTCAAAAGGTGCCTCTTCTTAACAATCGTGTCGATGCCCATTACCCCTCCTGTCCCTGGTTGCCGACGACACTAGCCAAATTCTGCTGCTTATGTGATCGCGAAATCTTTTCGGCCGCTACGAGCTGGTCGGTCCCATCAATCTGATGGACTTCCATGGCCGCCAGGCCGAGCCCTTCGAATAAGGCCATCAGGCGTTTTTGGCTGATGGCCCTGCCCGGCTTCCACTTGCCGTAAGAGTCGCTCGCCTTGGTAATAACGAGGGTTCCTCCGGGCTTCAGGACCCTCACCATCTCCGTGATCGCTGCTTTGGGCTTCGGCAGCATCTCCAGCGCTTCCACGCAGGTGACAAGGTCGAAGGTCCCGTCCGGCCACCGCAGCTTCATGGAGTCGCCGATCTCGAGGGTCACCTTGTCCTCGACCCCCTTCGACTTAACGATGACCTCACCTTTGGCCAGCATGTTCCGGGAAAGGTCTATTCCAGTCACGTGGCCTTCGAACTCCGGGTTGGTGGCGAGCAGCAGAGGGATTCGCGCGGTCCCGGTCGCGACGTCCAGAACATTGGCGCTGAGGATTCCGGGGATCTCGAAGAGCCGGGTGAGAATCTTCTCGTTGGCTGCAGTCCTAAGCCTTCCGGGACTCACTTCCAGATTCCAGACCTTTGCGAAGCGGTTGTAGATGAACCGAACCCCGCGCCTTCCGAAGTACGCACCATCAGTGACGATTACGAGCCAGAAGATCGCAACAAGAACGAAGATCCCTATGAAGATCAGGCCCGTTACGGCCATCAGTATTTGCGCTCCATCGGCATGTACTTGGTGATCGTCACCGGCTTGTACTTGAGCTCGATGGATCCGTCGTCGCCACGGTAGGCGAGCGAGTGCTTCAGCCAGAAGCCGTCGTCTCTGAAGGGGAAGTCGTCACGCCAGTGGCCTCCCCGGCTCTCGGTACGCGCTTTCGCTGCAACCGCCGTCACCTCTGCAAGGTCCAACAAAAATCCGAACTCGATCGCCTCGAGAAGGTCGGTGTTGTAGATCGGAGTCTTGTCGTCGACCGAAGCCGTGGCGTACCGCTCCTTGAGCTCTTCGACCACAGACAGCGCCGCGGCAAGTGTTTCGTCGGTCCGGACCACTCCGCATTTGTCCATCATCTCGGCCTGGAGCTGCGCCCTCATCGGGGCGACCCGTTCCCCCTTTGGCCGCTCCAGGAGCTGCTTGATTCGAGCTTCGACATCGGCCTCCGGATGGTCGGGCAGCGGAGCAAAGTCGACGCCGTTCGCGTACTCGGCCATGCTGATGCCTCCCCGCCGGCCGAATACGACGATGTCCAGAAGTGAGTTCGTCCCAAGACGGTTTGCGCCGTGGACGGACACGCACGCGCATTCGCCTGCGGCGTAGAAACCCGGAAGAACCGAACCCTCCTCGTCGATGACCACCTCCGCATTCACGTTTGTAGGAATGCCCCCCATCGCGTAGTGGGCGGTCGGCTGAATCGGGACAGGCTCGGTCAGTGGCTCCACTCCCAGATAGATGCGCGCGAACTCCGTGATGTCGGGCAGCTTGCTCTCGATTACTTCCTCGCCGAGGTGGCGCACATCCAGGTAGACGTAATCCTTTCCGTCGACGCCCCGGCCCTCTTTGATCTCCTGATGGATCGCTCGCGACACCATGTCGCGCGGAGCCAGGTCCTTGATAGTGGGGGCGTACTTCTCCATGAACCGCTCACCCTTGCCGTTGAGCAAGATGCCGCCTTCCCCCCGCGCTGCCTCCGACAGAAGGATCCCAATTCCGTATATCCCCGTCGGGTGGAACTGAAAGAACTCCATGTCCTCCAGCGGGATCCCGCGCCGGAAGCACATTCCCGGGCCGTCTCCCGTCAGCGTGTGCGCGTTGGAGGTGATCTTGAAGAACTTGCCGAACCCGCCCGTCGCGAACAAGACGCTCTTGGCGTGGAACACATGCAACTCCCCGGTTCGTAGCTCGTAACAAACCACTCCGGCGCAGTGCTTGCGCCCTTCGTGCTCGGACATGATCACGTCGAGCACGTACCACTCCTCGAAGAAATGCACGCCTTGCTTCAGGCAGTTCTGATACAGCGTCTGCAGGATCATGTGGCCGGTTCTGTCTGCCGCGAAGCACGCACGGCGAACAGGTCCTTCACCGTGGTTGCGAGTGTGGCCCCCGAAGCGCCTCTGGTCGATCTTGCCTTC
>DATLOJ010000072.1:0-3070 GCA_035536315.1 Actinomycetota bacterium
CAAGAGTGAAGAGGGCTCCGGCTCGGTCTTCACAGTGACGTTGCCCAGGAGGGGTCCCCAGTGAGCAAAGTATTGATAGTCGACGATGAACCATCGTTTTTGACGCTTCTGCAACTGGAGTTGAGCGTGGCCGGATTCGAAACGGCCGTAGCTGCCGACGGGCGGACGGCCCTGCGAAGAATCGAGAGCGAAAAGCCAGACGTAGTTTTGCTGGACATCATGATGCCAGTGCTCGATGGATGGGAGGTTCTCAAGCTCCTGAGGGAACAGAACGGCCCTCAGCCCCGAGTCATCGTGGTAACGGCAAAGTCGGCCGAGATTGGCCTCGAACGAGCGCTTGAGCTGGGAGCCGACGGGTTCATGAGCAAGCCTTTCGACGCGGACAAGCTAATCGCCACCGTAAAGGACCTGGCAAAAAAGGGATTGCGGACTCGTTGATAAGCTGAGTCTCCAATGAAAATGCTTCGTCTGATTACGCCAGACGGGCAGCTCGACACTTCAGCAGCTGAGGCGCTGGATCTGAAGGATAAGGACTTCATCGAGCTGTTCCGTCTGATGCTCCTGACCCGCCGGGCGGATGTCGAATCGACCGCGCTTCAACGTCAAGGTGAGCTGGCTGTCTACCCCCCACTGCTTGGGCAAGAAGCTGCCCAGATCGGCAGCGCGTACGCGCTGAAGGAGGAAGACTTCGTTTTTCCCTCCTATCGGGAGCTCGGCGTTGCGCTGGTCAGAGGCATTGATCTAGTGGATTACCTTCATTTCTACAGGGGTACCTGGCACGGTGGTCATTACGACCCAATCAAGCAGCGGTTCGGAATGATCGCCGTCCCAATCGCAACGCAGCTTCCCCATGCCGTCGGGTATGCGATGGGGGCCAAGCTCGACGGCAACTCGCTCGTGACTGTTGCCTACTTTGGTGACGGCGCGACGTCCCAGGGCGACTTCCACGAGGCCTGCAACTTTGCCGCAGTGTTCGGAGCGGGGGTTGTGTTCTTTTGTGAGAACAACCAATGGGCGATCTCTGTTCCGTTTGCGAAGCAGTCATCGGCCCCCATTTACAAGAAGGCATCAGCCTATGGATTCGAGGGAGTCCAGGTAGACGGAAATGACGTGCTGGCCTGCTACCTGGCGACTCGGCGAGCAGCCGAGCACGCAAGAGCAGGCAACGGCCCGACCTTGATCGAGGCAGTCACCTACCGAATGGGTCCGCATTCCACCGCTGACGACGCGGGCCGCTACCAGCCCAAAGAGGAGATAGAGAAATGGCGCGCGCTCGACCCAATCGATCGCTACCGCAAGTACCTGACGGAAGCGGGCATTCTGGACGACGCTCTTAACTCGTCGATTGAGGAAGAGTGCGATGAACTGGCGGCGCATATTCGCAAGGGAATCGTCGGAGCACCGCCACCCCCGCAGGACGATCTGTTTCGCTGGGTGTTTGCCGACATGACCCCGCATCTCGAGCGGCAGAAGAAGGAGCTCATGGAAGAGGCCGAGTCGCATGAGTGAGTTCACCATGGCCCAGGCTCTCAATGAGGCGCTCCGCTCCAAGCTGTCGAAGGACGACCGTGTGCTCGTGCTT
Organism: Actinomycetota bacterium; assembly: GCA_035536315.1. Taxonomy (GTDB): domain Bacteria; phylum Actinomycetota; class CADDZG01; order JAHWKV01; family JAHWKV01; genus DATLOJ01. Next base: position 1,583 of record DATLOJ010000072.1, read on the forward strand.
GGCGAGGACATCGGCAAGCTCGGTGGCGTGTTCAGAGTCACAGACGGACTCCAGGACCAGTTCGGCGAGGAGCGAGTGTTTGATACGCCTCTCGCCGAGTCGGGCATCCTCGGAGTTTCGATGGGCCTTGCCATGTACGGCTACAAGCCGATCGCGGAGATTCAGTTCGACGGGTTCGTTTACCCGTCCTTCAACCAGATCGTCTCGCATGTAGCCAAGCATCGCTATCGCAGCCGCGGAAGTGCAGGGATTCCTCTCGTCGTAAGGATTCCCTTCGCGGGCGCAATCGGAGCCGCCGAGCACCACTCCGAAAGTCCGGAGGCCTACTTCGCTCACACCGCCGGGCTGAAAGTCGTTGTGCCCTCGACTCCTCTCGACGCTTTCGACCTGCTGACGCAGTCGATCGATGACCCCGACCCGGTCATCTTTCTCGAGCCGAAAAGCAGGTACTGGGCCAAGCAAAGTGGAGAGTTTGGTGCCGGCACGCTCCCGATTGGCAAAGCGAGAGTTCTGCGAGAGGGCGACGCATGCACCTTGATCTCTTATGGAGCGATGGTGACGCGCTGCCTGGAGACGGCTGAGGCTGCTGCAGAGGATGGTGTGGAGGTTGGAGTTGTGGACCTGCGCTCCCTCGTCCCGCTCGACATCGAGACCGTCGCCGATGCGGTGGCGCAAACGGGGCGCGCGATAGTTGTGCACGAAGCCCCGCTGACGGCAGGTTTTGGCGCTGAAGTCGCGGCACAGCTAATGGAGCGGGTATTCCTCAGCCTGGAGGCCCCGGTCATACGCGTCACCGGGTACGACACTCCATACCCTCCTGCCAAGGCGGAGGAGTACTACCTGCCCACGGTCGACCGGATTCTTGGCGCGATAGACAAAGTGCTGGCCTACTGATGCCGGTGATTCCTTTGTCTTACCAGTGGGTGTCATAAGTGGCGAGCCGAGAGTTTCGCCTGCCTGATCTTGGCGAGGGGCTAGAAGACGCCGAGGTCGTCAGATGGCTGGTGGAGCAAGGTCAGGATGTCGCTCTGAATCAACCTCTGGTGGAAGTCGACACCGCCAAGGCTCTTGTCGAGATTCCCTCACCGTTTGCGGGCAAGGTTTGGTTGCTCCACGCGAATGAGGGTGAGGTCGTGAAAGTCGGTTCGGCTCTCGTCACCTTCGAGGTCGGGGAGGATCACCCGGCCCCCAGTGACACTGGAGGCCGTACCGCGGTCCTTGTCGGCTACGGCGCGCAGCAGGATTCGACCGCGCCGCGCAGGCGCAGGCTAAAAGCAGGCAAGGCTGCCCGGCCCGATGGGGAAGACGATAAAGAGCCAGAGAAGAGCGCCGGCAGGAAAGGCGCGGTGCTGGCCGCCCCTCCAGTCAGAAAGCTAGCGGCCGAGTTGGGTGTTGATCTCGCGTTGGTGACGGGGTCCGGCCCCGGCGGTCGTATCAGCAGGGAGGACGTCCAGGCCGTGGGAGCAGCGGCTCCAATGGAAGGGCTGG
>DATLOJ010000073.1:0-47869 GCA_035536315.1 Actinomycetota bacterium
CGACGCGCGCTCGATGTTGTCTAGAGCAACCAGCTTGCCTCTCTCGAGGCCCAGCCCGACGAGTGAGCCGGCCTTCGCCGACAGTCTCTGGTAACCAGGGTTGGCCTTCACCCGGCTCCAGCTGCGCTGTATCTGCTCGTACCGCTCACGGCCCGCCTTCGAGCCTTTGACGTAACCGAATCCGAAACCGATGATCAGCCCTCGGCGAAAAGATCCCACGGCGTGCCTCCTGTCAGTTGGGCAAATCGTTACTGATGCAATCTATGCCCATCCCCGGGCGTACTCAAGCGTGCGGTTCTGCGAAGGGAGCCAGGGCCGAAACAGCGATTGACTCTGCATGACTCTTCGTTTCTCTCAGGAGCCACCGGGGGGCTGTTCGCTCTACTCGGGGAACGGGCTGACGTTGCGTCTATTCTATTGTTCAGGAGAACAGCGCCACTCAGACAGTACTCTGCCGGATGGCATAGACCTCGTTGAGTACAAGTTCGCGGTGGTGTGAACGCGCTTCTCCGTCGGATTTTCAGCCGCGGACTCGAACTAGGGGATCAAGAATGAAGGCAGTCGTAGTTACTCCAAAACAGAAGGGCAGCGGGCGTGTCCAGGATGTTCCTCAGCCCGAGCCTCGCGACGGTGAAGTGCTCGTTGAAACTATCGAAGTGGGTGTTTGCGGTACCGACCTCGAGATCCTTCATGGGCTCTACGGGGAAGCCCCTCCCGGAGACGACTACCTGATCATCGGACACGAGAACTTCGGAAAGGTTGTGAGCGCGCCTTCCTCATCGGATCTCGCAGAAGGCGACTTCGTCGTTTGCATAGTCCGGAGGCCGGATCCGGTTCCATGCCCGCAGTGCGCGGCGGGAGAGTTCGACATGTGCTCGAACGGCCAGTACACCGAGCGCGGGATCAAAGGACTCCACGGATTCATGTCCGAGTACTACACGGAGGTGCCCGACTACGTCGTGAAGGTTCCCGGCACTCTGGAGAAGATCGGCGTTCTGATGGAGCCCCTGACAGTCGTCGAGAAGGGCGTACTTCAGGCTGAAGCCATACAGCGAAGGATGACCTGGGAAGGCAAAGAGGCAGTTGTGACAGGGGCTGGCCCGATTGGCCTGATGGCAACCATGCTGCTCCGTTCGAAGGGCTACAAGGTCTTCACTCTGGACCTCGTCGAGCGGGACAGCCCAAGGGCTCAGATGGCGGAGGCATGCGGCGCCGAGTACGTAAAGGGCGACGAGGAGAATCTGCTCGCTTTGTCCGAACGCGTTAACGGCATCGACCTGATCGTCGAGGCGACCGCAGTTGCGAACGTCGTCTTCGACTCGATCGATGCCATCGGCCCCAACGGGGTCGTCTGTTTGACCGGAGTGTCGGCCGGGGGGCGGAAGTTGGAAGTCCCGGCGGACAAGCTCAACCTGGAGATGGTGCTGGATAACAAGGTCGTGTTTGGAACGGTCAACGCGAACAGGACCTACTTCGAGGCCGCGGTCAAGGATTTGGCGAAGTTCGAGGAGATGTGGCCAGGCCTGTGCGAGAAAATCATCACCCGCCGCGTCCCGGTAGATAACTACGAAGAGGCAATAACCCCGCGGGCCGGTATCGACGTCAAGTCGACCGTTTCGTTCCGCTAGCTATTTAGTTTTTGACTTTCGCGTCCTGCTTCCCTTGCGCGGGGTGCTCAGCCCAACTCCTGTGACGATCAGGTCTGCTACCAGTCCGGTCCACCCGGTCTGGTGAGACGCTCCGAGGCCGTCTCCGTTGTCGCCGTTGAAGTACTCGTAGAACAGAATCAGCTCGCGCCACGCAGGGTCGTTCTTGAACAGCTTGCTTGTGCCGTGGACGGGACGGGAGCCGTCCTCCCGTACGAGGAAAATCGATACAAGTCGGCGTGAGATATCCCTTGCTGCGTCGAACAGGGTCACCTGATTGCCGCTCCCTGTTGGATATTCCACCTTGAACCCCTCGCCGAGAAACGTGTGGAAGACGAGAAGGGAGTCGATCAACAAATAGTCGACCGGGAACCAGATCGGCCCCCTCCAGTTCGAGTTGCCGCCGAACATTCCCGAGGAGGACTCAGCGGGCTCGTACTCAACTCTCGCGAAGACTCCGCCCAGATCGACCTCGAGAGGCTGATCCTTGTGGACCCGCGAAAGAGCACGAATCCCGAATGGGGAGAGAAACTCGGATTCGTCGAACATCTTTTCCAGGATTCGTCTAAGACGCTCGGGCCCGACAATCGAAAGAATTCGTTCTCCACGCTCGCCCGTCCGGTCGATGTGCGGAATTACGTCGAGAATCGAGAGCTTGTCGGAGAGGAACCACAACTCCCTGTCGACGAAGTCGGGCAGCCGCCGGACGTTTTTTTCCTCGAGTACGAGGACTGCAAACAGAACAATCAAGCCGACCATAGAGCGGACGCGCAGAGGGACCGAGTCGCCGTTCTCTTTGTGGAGGATGTCGTAGTAAAAACCCTCCGCCTCGTCCCACAGTCCATGTGTAAGTCCCACGCTGTTGATCCCGGCTGCGATGTAACAGAAATGCTCGAAGAACTTTGTGGTGATGTCCTCGTAGACGGGGTCCTTATCTGCCAGGGTCATCGCCATCTGTAGGAGGTTGAGGGCGTACATCGCCATCCACGAAGTCCCATCCGACTGCTCGAGGTAGCCACCCTGGATCGTCGCCGAGCGGTCTATTGGTCCGATGTTGTCGAGACCCAAAAATCCCCCCTCGAAGACGTTGTTGCCGTCACGGTCCTTCCTATTGATCCACCATGTGAAGTTCATCAGCAGCTTTTGAAATGTCTTTCCAAGAAATACGAAGTCTCTCGACCCGTCGATCTCGAACACCTTGAGGCAGGCCCACGCATGGACGGGTGGGTTGACATCTGAGAAGTTCCACTCGTATGCGGGGATCTGTCCGTTCGGATGCTGATACCACTCGCGAAGCATCAGCAGCAGCTGGTCCTTCGCGAAGTCCGCGTCTACGTGCGCGAGTGCAACTGCATGAAATGCGAGGTCCCAGGCCGCGTACCAGGGGTACTCCCATTTGTCCGGCATCGAGATGACGTCGTAGTTGTCGAGATGTGACCAGCCCACGTTGCGCCCACTACGTCTTGACTCCGCAGGTGCAGGTCCCGCGGGATCACCCTTAAGCCAGCGCTCAACGTCGTAGTGGTAAAACTGCTTGGTCCACAGCATCCCCGCAAACGCCTGGCGCATGACCCGAACTTCGTCCTCATTGGCCTGGGTTGGGGCAAGTTCCTCGTAGAACTCGTTCGTCTCGAATCGCCGGTCCGCAAAGGTCTCGTCGAATTCCTCTTCGAGGTCTCCGGTTTCCTGATCGGTGAGCCGCAGACGAAGCTCGACCGTTTCGCCTGCCGGTACTTCGAGCCGGTACCGAACCGCGGCCTTTGTGCCAGTTAGGGCGGGGTTGACCGTTGCCGCTCCGGAGACGACGTGGTCGTTGATCCCGTCCTTCGGATATTTGGGGGATGGAGTTGATCCCCAGAGCTTTGCTGCGTTTGTCTCGTTATCGCAGAAAAGCGGCTGTGGCTCATCGCCGGCAAATAGCGTCCTTTTGCCAAGCGAGTGATGCTCGGCTACGACGCCATCGCCCTCCAAGCGAATCGAAGGTTTGCGTGCGTCCAGTCCCCATGACCACGTGTTGCGGAACCACAGCGTTGGAAGGACGTCGATGCCCGCATCATCAGAGCCGCCGTTTCTGACGGATATGAGTATGCAGATGTCTTCTGGAGAACTCTTTGCGTATTCGACCGTCACCTGGAAGTAGCCGCTTTCGAAAGCTCCCGTCTCCTCCAGCTCGAACTCTGGGTCGTTACGACTTCTTCTGTTCTCTTCGACAAGCCCTTCGTATGGGAACTCGCTCTGCGGATAAAAGTAGGTCCACCTCATGTACGAATGGGTTGGCGTGGAGTCGACGTAGAACCAGTGCTCCTTGGGGTCTTCTCCGTGGTTGCCCTGCGGGTTGGTCAAGCCGAAGATGCGCTCTTTGAGAATCGGGTCCCGTCGGTTCCACAGAGCGATGGCAAAGCAAAGGATCTGGTGCGTGTCACAGATTCCGGCCAGTCCGTCCTCGCTCCAGCGATACGCTCGGGAGCGGCTGTGTTCGTGAGGAAAATGCCCCCACGCGTCGCCGTCCGGGCTGTAGTCCTCTCTGACCGTCCCCCACGCCCGTTCGGCGAGATAAGGACCCCACCTCTTCCAGGGGACCTTCTTGTCGGCGGCCTGCTTGAGGCGAGCTCTTTCTGGGTTGGCCATCAAGGCGGAGGTTAGCTCAATGGCGATTCTTCCCGCCTTGGCGGGAGTCACGGGTTGCAGAGCTCGGGGGGCGGGACTCGAACCCGCAACCTATTGATTAACAGTCAACCGCGCTGCCAGTTGCGCCACCCCCGAATGTGGGTAATCGAGGATAGCACCGGCTTACTTGAGGATTCGCTTCTCGAGGTGCCTGGCTGCAACAAACAGCCCAGCAAGAGTCATGGCGACCAAGTAAGCGATGTGCAAGGCAAGCTCCGGCCCGATCGTTCCGGTCGTAAGGCCCCTCAGCAGCTGGGCCCCGTGGTAAAGCGGGGTGAGCTGGACGACGATCTGCAGAGGTACGGGGTAAACCGAGATCGGAAAGAAGGTGCCCGAGAGCAGGAACAAAGGCATCACGATGAAACCCATCACTGTGTCCAGGTGCTGGATCTTTGAAGCGAAGCTGGTGATTGCAATTGCCATCGCTGCGAATGCGAGGGAGACCAGAAACGCTGCGGGCAGGGCGGCGAGGGCCCACCATGACTGGGTAAGGTCCAGGACTGCCATGACAACGAGGAAACCGGCGGCGTAGAGGACTCCTCGGAACTGGGCCCACAGCATCTCTCCGAGGGCAACGTCCCTCACGCCCATAGGCGTCGCGAGTATGCCGTCGTAGGTTCCTTGAAAGTTGAGCTTGAAGAATACGTTGAAGAACCCGTCTGTGATCGCCCCGTTCATGCAGGATGCGGCGAGCATTCCTGGTGCGACGAAGGCCGCAAAGGGAATCGTGCGGCCCCCTGTGTCCACCTGACCTACCATCGAACCGACGCCGTAACCAACTCCGAGCAAAAAGAAGATTGGCTCGAAGAATCCAGAGAAGATGACCATCCAGCCCTTGCGGTAGACGGTCATGTTGCGTTCGAACAGGCGCGTTGCTCTCTTCAGAGAGGCTGGGTATGCCGGCCCCCGGGACGGCGGAGAGGCCGGCCTGGGTGGGGCCTCGGTCTGCACGCTCAAGATGCGAGCCTCTTCGTAAAGCCACGCAGGGCGAGCCAGTAAGCCGCGCCGAACACCAGCAAGAGGTACGCAAAGTGCGGGACCGACTCGTATGCGGTGAGTGTCTCAGTCGCGAAGCCGCGGGCCAGTATCACTCCGTGGTACAGGGGAGTGAGGATCGCTACAGGCTGCAAGTATTCGGGCAAGCGGTCGATCGGGAAGAAAGTCCCAGAGAACAGAAACATCGGAGTGATGACGAACCTGAAGAGCCAGTTGAACTCGGACCCCGTTTTCGACCTGGCCGTAAATGCCGAGATCGCCGTCGCGAAGACGAGGCCGGTGAGAATGGCAGCGAACAGAGAGGCAGCCATCCATGGGGTTCTTCCGACTCCGAGAAGAAGCATCACCGCGGCGAATGTCCCGCCGACCATCAGCATCCGCATCGCGAGCCAGCGAATCTCGCCCGCGAACAGGTCTTTCACGGAGATGGGCGTTGCCAGGATTGCTTCATAGGTCCGTCTCCACTGGATCTTGCCGAGGAGCGGATAAGTCGACTCAAAGGTCGCAGTCTGCATACATGCAGCCGCGAGCAACGCTGGCGCCAGAAACGCGAGATAGCCACGGCCCCCGGGGGCATCGGCACCGATGAGCTTTCCTACTCCAAAACCAATGGCGCTCAGGAACAGAAGCGGCTGAAAGAAAGAAAAGAACACCCCGCTGCGCCAGGTGCGCGCGTAAACGCGTGCGTTTCTGTAGAAGACGCGGTTTGCTCTCACTCGACCAGCGTTCGGCCCGTTACTTGAAGGAAAACGTCCTCGAGTGTGGATCGTCGGACCAGAGCGCTCAGGGTCTCAACCCCGCGTGAGTGAAGGAATGCCAGCGACTTCTCGCCGTCTTCGGTGTAAAGAAGGAAACGGTCGGGCAGTTTCTCGATCCGCTCCGAGGCTTCCTCCAGAAGCCCGTCGAGACTGGCCGTTTGTGCGTCGCTCAAGCGAAGCTCGAGAACCTCTTTAGAAACCGAAGAGTCGATGAGCTGTCTAGGTGTTCCCTCGGTGACGATCTTGGCCTTGTCCATCACAACTAGCCGGTCGCACAGCTGCTCGGCCTCGTCCATGTAATGAGTGGTGATCACCAAAGTCACGCCTTTTTGCTTGAGCCTGTAGAGCCTCTCCCACAAAAGGTGCCTTGCCTGGGGATCGAGACCCGTGGTCGGCTCGTCGAGCAGGATGAGGTCGGGTTCGTTGATGAGAGCCCTGGCGATCGTGAGTCTTCTGCGCATGCCGCCCGAAAGGGATTCGACTTCCGCCTCCGCCTTTTCGGTTAGCTGAACGAAGTCGAGAAGCTCGTCGGCCCTCTTTCGAGCCTCGTGTTTGGAAATGTCGAAGAAGCGCGCGTAGATCTCGAGGTTCTGGCGGACTGTCAGCTCGGCGTCGAGATTGTCGAGCTGAGGGACTACTCCAATGCGTGCTTTGATCTGCGAGGCGTGCGTTCGTGGAGACATCCCGGCGACGCTCATTTCTCCCGCAGTCACCGGCGACGCGCAGCCGATCATCTTCATCGTCGATGTCTTGCCGGCGCCATTGGGGCCAAGGAAACCGAAGGCCTCGCCCCTGTGGACGTCGAAGTCGATTGCGTCCACCGCGACGAAGCTGCCGAACTTCTTGGTGAGCCCCCGGGCCTTGATGAGCGGTTCAGATGCCGTCTGCACGCAGAGATTCTAGTGGGCCCAATAGTGACTCAAGAAAGCGCTAGCCCGTTTGGCCCGGCTCTAGTCATTTATGGCCAGTGATAGTTGGCAATTCAGAGCTATCAGATCGATCGCCCGCCGGGACGATTGATTCTTTGACCAAACAAACTGGTTCTGAGGACGAAAAGGCAAAACCGGGGAAACCCGGCGACGCAAAGCTAAAGGGCCCCACGAGGGCAGCCAGCTGCCGAACCGAAACGCTTTTCGCCGACGAACCTCCAAGTGGAGGAGATGTCAAATGGCACACGCAATCAACATTCGAAAGATCCTGGCCGGATTCATCCTGATGGCGGTCATCGCCATGATCGGCGAGATTGCCCTTGCGCAGCCCGCTCAGGCGGACACCTACAGCGATGAGGCAGCTTTTTACAACCTTTTGAATCACGAGCGAGGGGCCAACGGCCTTGCTCCGCTCGCATGGGACCCCGCCCTAGTTCACAACGCGAGGGCTCAGTCGGAGCGGATGGCAGCGAGCTTGACGATCTTTCACAACGCGAACCTCGCAGGTGACTTCGCCGGCGGAGGCTGGACTGCTCTCGGCGAGAACGTCGGAGTAGGTATGGACGTTGGCGGCTTGCACCACGCGCTGGTGTTCTCCCCCTCACACAGGGCCAACATCCTTGGGGACTTCGACAGGGTGGGCATGGGAGTTGTTCATGCAAACGGGATGATCTATCTGACTCAGGTGTTCATGAAGACCGGTGGCTCCTCGGAAGTGGGGGCCGGAGACTCAGGCGGAGGCACAGCAACGGTCCGCAGCTGCAAAAAGGTCAAGGGCCGGAAAGTCTGCAAGAGCGTCAAGAAGAAGAAGATTTCAAAGAAGAAGAGGCGCCGCTAAAACAGCCAAAGATGAGGGCCCGCTCCGGGGCAGGAGCGGGCCTTCTCTTTATGGGATGACTCATTTCAAGGAAACTGTCTCAAAGGAACTCTCGAGGAGAGCCACAACGCTCAGGCCTATTACTCCGATGCCGAGCGCGAGGATTAGGAACCTGCTGTTCTTGTACTTGCGATGCCAGGGAATCAATGACCCCGAAAATCGTTGATTGAAGGCTATCCACGTTTCCCGAAATACAAGAATGTGGACCCCGACAAGGGCGATACCTGCAGACCCAAGCCGCGTTCCCCCCGGTTCCGGCAGCTGACTGGCTAGGAGGAGAACCGCAACTGGAGCCGCCGCCGCCACGCTAAATGTCAGCATCTTCGATCGATCTTGTCTCAGGGTCACAACGAGCACTATCAAAGCTAACCCCAGCATGGTCATCCACAGCCAAAGAGGTATCAGGCCTCCGAACATTGACGCACCCTCGGCTGGGCCCCCCTATGTGTTGGTTGCATTCATCGTTGGAGGAAGCTGAAAAGAACGTTCGACGCTGCGTTTCAATTCGTGAACTCGAACAACAGACTGAACGGAAACGGGGCCATAGATGTGAGGAAACTCTTCCTCGCCACCGTGAAGGTTCTCTACTCTGACCTCAGCTTCGAGCAGACTCGGCTCAATCTCGAGCACAACCAAGTCTTCAGCCTCTTTGAATACGAAGTCTGCTACTTGGATGACTTGATGCTTGAAGGAGCAATGCATGAAGCCGACCTCATCCAGTGTGCGATCCAATGTCGATATCTTGTAGGTGCCCGCTTGCAGGGCGGCGTCCCAGTCCGCCCGCCTCGCGATGTGAAAGATGGGCATCTGAGGATAGTAACCGTGCGGGACCCGGCCGTTGCTCCGAACGGCTGCTTATGCGCCATCTCTTACCCGAGCTTTCAGCGGGTACTTCTCGGGCTGCTCGATCGAATCAATTGTCAGGTCGACATCTACATTAGGCCTGTAGAGGTGATCCGGCTGAGGTCGTTCGATATTCAGGATTGCCTGGACGGATGCGGCTTTGAACCATGGGAATTCGTCGAATGCCAGGAATAACTCTCGGTCGTCGCCAGTACCCAGAAACCGTGCTGCGAAATGTTGCTGACCTCAGCGCGGAAAATGTTCGTGCTAGGCATCTCTGATCTCGTGAAGGCCTCTCAGGTGGTCATCCCCATCACCTTGAACTCAATTTCGGCCCCCGGGCGCGATTGGGCGACCAGCCGCAGATCTTCGGAGTGCACGACTGCCGGGACGGAGTAGCCGCCAACTGTTGGCGCTTCCGCCATCAGCACTATCGGTTTTCCTCCAGGCGGAACCTGGATGCAACCGGGGAGCAGCGGCTCGGACCATTCCTCTGCCGATCCGCCGTCTTCGGGGCTCCCCTCCAGCTCGTAGCCCATACGGTCTCGCCGGCCCCCGGTTCTCCGGGGGCCTCGCAGTTCCCCAAAAAGTCTGACCAGTCCTTGCATGTCGGGGGGGTCGACCACAGCGGGATCCTTAGTGTCGTCCGCTGCGCTGACTAGGTCACCATTCCTAAGCCAGCTACCAACGCCCTCCCCAACGTGAGTCGACCTGCTTCCCTTATAGATGGGGGAGTCCACTCCTCCTGCGATCGACAGGTAGCTCCAAATTCCGTCGCTGCCGTCGCCGAGCTCGAACCGATCTCCTTTGTTCACCTCGAGCGTCTCCCAATAGGGGGCTCCTTTGCGCCGCGCCCCTCCAAACGCGATCGTGCCCGCCGCCGTCACCTCGATTGCGCACGGGCCTGGGCCGATCTCAATTCCGGCGGCCGAAGCCGTCGCGCCGGCTAACACGTTGGTCAATCGGTGCGACAGCTGATCCATTGCGCCTGATCGCGCGTGTCCCTCGGCTCGGTGCCCGTACCGGCCCTGGTCTTGAATGCTCATCGCTACCGACGCGCGGATGATTCGAATCACGCTGGATCGAATATCACGCTGTCGCCCGGCTTGAACTCGGGAAGGGGAAGATCGACGCGGCCGATGATTCGCCATCCGCCCGGGCGCTGCTTGCCGTAGATGCCGGTCTGTCTTCCACCGATCCCTACCGATCCAGCCTCGACACCCAGCCGAGGCCGCTCCATCCTCGGCAGACGAAGCCTCTCATCGACTTCCGATAGGTAGACGAACCCGGGCGATCCCAACGTCACCACCGTGTAGGTCGCGCCACTGTGGAGCCCCACAATCTGCTCCTTCGATCTGCCCAGATAATCAGCCGCCCACGTAAGGTCCTCCCCGTCGTAGCGGCATCTCAATTGGTGGGTTCGAAACTCGCTTTCGGCATCCGGTTCGATCTGGAGAGTCTCGAGCTGAGTAGCGACTCGCTCGAAATCATCTGGCTCGACCTCCACAAGGACGCGCGCATGGCCCGATGACGCGTCGACTACTCCATCGATCGACGAAGCAGCAACGCAAAAGCCGAGCATTCGCATGGTGAGATCGGGGGAGGGCTCCTCTCCGAAGACAGCGACGATTCCTCGGTCACCCATCCGCTCGATCTGGAACTTCGTGCTCATTGAGAAGAGGCGGAAACTTCAAAGCCTTCGCGGGCGAGACGGTCCCTTACGACTCTCGCGATCTTGACCGCGTTCGGCGTGTCCGAGTGGATGCATACCGAGTCCACCGAGCCTGCGAGCAGGACTGCCTGCTCTGCGGCAACGTCGGGTTCCCTGATGACCGAACCTGCGACCGTCCGGGACATCAGCATTCCTTCCTTCGAGTAGGCCCTGTCGGCAAACCCTTCGAGGATCACCTCGATTCCTTCAACGGATGTGACCGCACTTGCCGGCATGGTCATGAGCGGAAGAGGTCGCCGCCTTGCCAGCTCTGCAACCACCGAGGCAATTTGGGCGCTGGTGAGTGCGTCGTTGTAAAGGGCTCCGTGTGGCTTTATGTATGCGATCGACGAATCTCGATCGGACGCGATAGCGGAAAGTGCATCGACCTGCGCGATCAGCGAATCGACCAGGGCTTGCGGATCTATATACATCGAGACCCTGCCGAAGTTCGCTCGGTCGGGATACGACGGATGCGCACCGATCCGTACTCCCTGCGCCAGCGCACTTTCGACAGCGGCTGCCATCGTGACTGCGTCGCCAGCGTGGCCCCCGCACGCGATGCTGGCCGACGTGACGATGCGCATCAGCTCGTCGTCCGATTCCGAACCCTCGCCGAGATCTGCGTTCAGGTCGATGCGGCCTTCCATCCCGATTCAGTATCCGGCTGCCAGACCGTCGGTTCGCGGGTCGGACGCGGCCGCAAGGCCCTTATCGGTCGAAAGGATCACGTGGGCATGTCCCGCTGCGTCGGAGCGGGGGATGACTCTTGCGCCAATTTCGGGTAGTCCTTCTTCCGCGACCAGTGCCCCCATCTGCTTGATCCAGCGCGGTGCTTCGAGCGCGACCGCGGGATCCTGTTTCAAGAGGAAGATTCGAGCGAGAAGCTGCAGATGAATCTGGATCTGAGCTTCGCCTCCCATCGTTCCGAAGACAAGCTTGGGCTTTCCGTCCTTCAATGCCATGGCCGGACTCAGAGTGTGTACCGGACGCTCGCCTGGCTTGTATGTCTCGGGCGTGCAATACGCGCCGCGGTTGTGCAAGTGAATTCCGGTTCCCGGAATCGATGCGCCTGAGCCGAACCCCATGTAATTGCTCTCGTTGAGACTGACCGCCATGCCGTTTTCGTCGTGAACGCACAGGTAAACGGTGTCGCCTTCCGGCGCGGCCTCGTCGAATGAGCGAATCAACTGGAGGTGAAACTCCGGATCGTTCTCGTCGAGAGCAGTGACGGTTCCGAGTCTCTCAATGGCTTCAAGAGCGAGGTACCCCCTGCTGTTGGGCGGCATCTCGTAGACCTGGACATCGGCGAAAGGCGTGGACGGCGGATCCACCCATTCGGCTTCATGCGACGCGAAGTCTTCCGGCGAAAACGGCGCTGGAGCGTTCTTTGCGGCAGGTCCCTCGTAGAAGTTGGGGAGGTCTTCGAGAACCTCGGCAAGGGCCGGGTTGGTGATCTTTCCGCCGGACAGGAATATCTGACTCAGTTGGGGATCGTCCTGAAGTACCTCCCTGGATCTCTCCAACGCCCTCTCGAGGTTCGGTGAAGGCCAGTAGCCTTCGCTGGCCAACCGGATCGCGGGCTTTGCCAGGTCACCGACACTTCTGGTTCCAAATCTTTCGAGCAGCGCGAGCCACCCTGCGACTGCACCGGGAACGGTTGCCGAACCGATACCGCGAACCGGCACGCGGCCGTCCGCGGGCAACACGGCTGCCTTCGGAAGCCGGCCACTCGAGTTGAGGCCGTGCACCTTGCCTTCCGCGTAGACCATCGCGAATAGATCTCCCCCCAGTCCGCACCCGTGCGGGAAAACAACGGCGAGAACTAAATTGGTCGCGACTGCGGCATCAACCGCGTTTCCCCCCGACTGCAGCACAGAAAGTCCGGCCGCCGTTGCAAGGTAATGCGGGCTCGCTACCGCGGCGTGAGGAAACACGTAAGCGGGCGGAACGCTGGTGTTCATGCTCTGTTGAAGGCGGCCGGGTACCTCACGAATGCGATCCTGGCATCGCTCCCATGATCGTCCTTAGCGCTTCCGATAGCAGCTTCAACGCTCGACGCCCAGTCGAATCCGATGTGTTCCGGAGTGCTCTTGCTCTCGGCCCCAGCGACTATGACGCGGCCCGCGTGCCGCAACCTCTTTAGCGGATAAAGCGCCATGATTCCGTGAGAGCCGTGAAAGGCGAATTGGTTCCGATACTTTTCGATGTAGTCGGGCCTTTCGGCGAACTCCTGCTCGTACCTGTCCTTCGCTTCGTACGGATCCTTCGTTTCGGGAAGGACCCGATCCCACACCTCCTTGTACGACGGGTGGCGATCGGAGTCCCAAACGTCGCGGCAAGGGTTCGCCAAAATCACAGTGCACCCTTTCTTTCCGACCGCTTCGATCATTCCACCCAGGTAGCCGAGTCCGGTTGAGACCAGGGAAAGGATCGGGTTGTTGAAGCTGTACGCAGCGTAGGGACTCCACTCCGGGACGCCGTAGAGAATGACATCGCAAGGTTCCTCGACAAGGGTCCTTCGCGGGGGCATGTGCGCACGGTTCATCTCCAGAGCGGCGGCTCGCGTCCCTCCGACGCTTCCCCCAAAGAACGCCGCGGGCTCCAGGGGGTTGGCAAGGACGGTCTCGACCTTGAAGAACGTGTCGCTGCCAAGCTCCTGTTCTGTGGTTCCCCCCATCTCATCGAGCACCTCGTGCATGCGGTTGCGGTCGATCGACATGCTCATTGTGTCGGGAGCATGGTGCTGCGCGATGCACCTGTACGAGGAGAGCCCCACGCTGATCGATTTCCAACCTCCGCTGAAGCCTCTTGTCGTCGAGCAGTTGAGATAAACGACGAGATCCGCATCGACCGCTTTCTTGCTGAGATCCACCACATGCCCGGTCGCCGTCCGACCTACTTCGACCATGTCGGGTGATTCCGCATCGTGGCAGCCGATCCGGTCGCGAAATCGATTCGTGAGATCGGTCCCGATTAGCCGGGACAGTTCGTCGAAGGTGAACTGCCTGTGGAGTGCGTTTGCGCAGACCAGCTCGATGTTGCGCTCATCGACTCCGCCGTCTACCAGGGCAGAGACGATCGCATTGAGGCCGTGCTCCCAAACCGGCGCGTAACAGGGGACCGTTGCATCGTCGAACGCAACGAGGACTTTCTTTGCCTTGCGCGCCAGGTCCGCGAGGGGGGGCCGGTCGATGGGGCGTTCGATGGCGTCCGCGATCGAGGACGAGATGTCGGTCACCCCAGGCATGGGAATCGAAAGTGAACTGGGAATCTCGATGATCGAGTCGGGAAGATCTACGTCGAGCCAGGAGTCTCCGAAGACGATTTGGTCCTTCATGTGGAGCTCCGAGTTGTATCACCAACCCCCACGCGTCAGACGTTCGATTAAGCTGCCGCCCATGGGAATGCTCGACGGCAAGGTCGCCCTCGTAACGGGGGCCGGTAGGGGAATCGGCAGGGCCGAGGCCCTTCTGTTTGCTTCCGAAGGAGCGGCTGTGGTCGTGAACGACGTGGGGGCATCGGTTGCAGGCGAGGGGCACGACGCGGCCCCCGCAGAGCAGGTGGCCGAAGAGATCAAGAAGGGCGGGGGCCGGGCCTCCGTCGACGACACCGACGTGACCAACTTCGAAGCCGTCGAGGCGCTGATCTCAAGAGTCGTCGGCGAGTACGGGCAAATCGACATCGTGGTTAACAACGCGGGGATTCTGCGTGACCGGATGGTAGTGAACATGAGCGAGCAGGAGTGGGATGCGGTCATCGCCGTCCACCTGAAAGGGACCTTCAACGTTACGCGCCACGCGGCCGCCTACTGGCGTGCACGGAGCAAGGCCGGGGAGTCGGTGTCGGGCAGGATCATCAACACGTCCTCGCCGTCGGGCCTTTACGGCAACGTGGGGCAGAGTAACTACGGAGCAGCGAAAGCGGGCATTGCAGGCTTCACAGTCATCACCGCCCAGGAGCTGAAGAACTACGGAGTTACGGTGAACGCCATTTCACCGTCGGCCAGGACCCGAATGACCGAGCAGGCGTTCGGATCGATAGCCGCGCCGGGTGGCGGCTTCGATGCATTCGCACCCGAGAACATCGCTCCGATCGTTGCTTACCTGGCTACGGACGATGCAGCCGGAATTACCGGCCAGGTCTTTTCCGTTCAAGGTGGCAGCATCGCTTTGCTTCAGGGATGGACACCGGCAGGAGTCATCTCGCGCGAGGAGCAGTGGACCCCAACGGAGATTGCTTCGGCGATCGACCAGATAGTTCCCGGTAAGAAGATCGAGCCCGATCCAATGTCCGCAAGGCTCGCGGCCGGGCAGCAGTCGCTTCAAAACTAAGTCGGTAGCGATGGACCTCACCTGGACCGCCGAAGACGATGCCTTCCGATCAGAGATCCGTTCTTATCTCGAGAGAAGCGTTCCGCGGGATCTTCCCAAAGATGGCGATGAGAACTTTGCCGCGAGACGTGAGTGGCAGAAAAAGCTTGCGGAAGACGCTTGGGTGGGGATCCACTGGCCGGAGCAATACGGGGGCCGGGGAGCGTCCCTGCTGCAGACCGTCATCTTCAACGAGGAGTACACCAAGGCAGCCGCACCGGCGATTCCCAACTCGCTAGGAGTTGGCCTTCTCGGCCCCACGTTGCTGCGCTTTGGAACCGACGCGCAAAAGGAGAGGTTTCTACGCAAGGTGCTGACGGCTGAAGAAATCTGGTGTCAGGGCTTTTCCGAGCCGAACGCAGGAAGCGACCTGGCGGCAGTTGCATGCAGGGCCGAGCGCGTGGGAGACGAGTTTGTAGTCAACGGCCAAAAGATATGGACCTCCCAAGCCAAACACTCCGACTGGATCTTCGCTCTAGTAAGGACCGACCCAGAAGCTCCCAAGCACAAGGGAATCTCCTTTCTCTTGATCGATATGCATTCGCCAGGAATCGAGGTGCGACCCCTCGTCGAGATGACGGGCGAAGATCTTTTTGCGGAGGTCTTCTTCACCGACGTCAAAGTCCCGGCTGAAAACCTCGTCGGGGAGCTGGGGGACGGGTGGAAGATTGCGATGACCACCCTTGGCTTTGAGCGCGGGGCCGGAGGCCTTGCCCAGTCGGTTGGACTTCGGAAGTCCTGGAACGATCTCGTGCGTGACATCGCCAAGTTGGAAGAGTCGGGCGGACCTTCACTGGAGAACGCGTCCGTTCGCGAGAAATTAGGACGATCACTGGTGGAGCTCGAGGTGTACCGATACAGCACACTGCGCGCGATTTCCCGGGCCGCGATGGGGGAGAAGACGGGGCCCGAGGCATCCATCAACAAGCTTTACTGGTCGGAGTGGCACAAGAGCTTCATGGAGGACGCCATGCAGATCCTCGGCTCCCTCGGCCGCTCCTACGACGGGGGGCCGGACGACGTCGACACGGCTCGCTGGGTCACGGAGCTGTACTACTCGAGGGCCGGAACGATCTACGCAGGGACCTCAGAGATCCAGCGAAACATCCTGTCTGAGCTGGTTCTGGAACTCCCGAAGGAAGGGCGGCCCTGATGGATTTCCGACTGACCGAGGACCAGATGTCCCTGAAGAAGGGGGCTCGCGACTTTCTCGAGAAGGAAGCATCATCCGACAAAGTCAAAGCGGCGTTCGAGAGTGAGGACGGGGCCATTCCCGGTCTCTACAAGAAGATGGCCGACCTCGGATGGGCTGCGCTCGCGGTTCCGGAAGATCAAGGAGGGTTGGGAGCAGGACTGGTCGAGCAGGCGGCTCTTCTGGAGGAGCTCGGCTACTTCAACGTGCCGGGCCCGTTCTTCTCGACTGTGTGTCTTGGAATTCCGGTCCTTCTTGGTTGCGGTGAAGAGGAAGTGCTGGCTCGAGCCATCGGAGGAGAGACAACCGTGACGGTCGCGGACGACCGCAGTTTTGTGATCGATCCTCAGCTGTCCGACTACTTCATCGTCTGCGACCAGGATGATCTTCTACTGGCCAAAAAGGAAGACGTGAAGCTCACTCTCCACAAACCAACCGATGGCACCAGAAGGACGGGGGCGGTCGAGGTCGACCGTTCAAACGCGACGCGGATCGGCGACATTCAAGCGCTCGGCCCTGTCATTTGGAAGGCGGGGGCCCTGCTGTCTGCCGAGTCGGTCGGCGGTATGCAGCGAGTCCTCGACACGACCCTGGAGTACTCGAAGGTGAGAACCCAGTTCGGCCGGCTCATCGGTTCGTTCCAGGTGGTCAAGCATCGTCTGGCGGACATGCTCCTGAAGACGGAGTCGGCAAGATCGGCGGCGTATTACGCCGCGTGGGCCAACGAGGTGAACGCGCCGGATGCGGTTCTGTCGGCAAGCGTTGCCAAGAGCTATGTATCGGACGCTTACCAGTGGGTTGCAGGCGAAGGAGTTCAACTGCACGGAGGCATCGGGTTCACCTGGGAGCACGAAGCGCACCTTTACTTCAAGCGCGCCTACATGAACGCGGTCCTGCTAGGCGACGCGGCCTTCCACCGAGACCGTGCGCTAACTCTCACGCTAACGAGCCCGGATCGCGCCAAGCCCTAGCGGCCGCGTTTCTTCCTCATGAAAAGCGTTCTCATGGCGATTCCTCGCGTTTTTCGATACGCCGGGTCCATGGGAATCGTTTTGATGGCGAAATAACGCGGCCTCGGTTAGTTGTTTTTCCTGAACTCCGCTATTTCGACGAACCACGCGATCGCTAGTTCATTGATCTTCTGAGCAACCTCGTCACTCTCCTCAGGATTGTCATCAAGCCATAAAAGAAAGTCGCCCTCTGGGGTGCCCTCTAGGCCGGCCCGGACGTCTGCGAAAGTACGTGGAAAATCGCCGGTTCGGAATGCGATCAGGTTCCTTAGTGCCCACCTCAATCCGTATTTTCCGATGAGCGCCTCGACCGAGGCTTGCCGCTCCTCGTCGGTTAACCAGCCGTAGAGCATGATCGATCGCGCATCTCTTAGAACGGTTTCGGAGGCCCGCGCGAGATCGTCGGCGAAGTCGTTCCGCGTTGGGGCGGGAAATGGATTTGTCCCCCATAGAACCTTCGCGTTGATGGTGCCCATCTCGAGCGCTTCTCTGGACATGTTCTGGACCTCAACGAGGCTGTAGACATTCGAGCACCCGACCTGTGATTCCTGCCAAGCGTCCTTCAGCGCGTGCATCATGTTGTCGTCGACGGTGTCCACGACGATAGTAAGGTCGACGTCGCTGTGCGGAGGGCGGGCTTCACCCCGAGCCCAACTTCCTGCGAGAAGTACGCACACGAGGCGCTCGCCAACGCCAGCTCTCAGAGCGTCGAGAAATCGTTGGCAATAAGCGTCGAGCTCAGCCGGACTTGCGGGGTAAGCCGGCTCGTTTTTGGTGCGTAGTCCCATTTCATGCCCCCCAAAAAAGTGGCTATAATTGTAGCCACAATGTCTGTTGGAATAAGAGACTTGAAGAATCGGGCCTCGGAAATCCTGCGCGAACTCGAGGTGGAGGGAACTTCCGTCGTAGTCACCCGGCATGGTCGGCCAACGGCGCTGATCCTCCCAATGGACTCTCCAGAGGCCGAGGATTACGTTCTCTCTCACGCTCCACAGATCGTGACCTCGCTGCGGGAAGCTGAAGGGGACCTTCGGAGTGGCAAGACCATCAGCCTCAAAACGTACAAGCGGCGCAAAGGCCTATAAGCGGTTTTGGCGGAAGTACGCCTGTCGCGCCGGGCCGTCAAAGACCTGGATGGCCTTTCGGTAAGGGACCGCAAGAGCGTCGTAGCCGCATTAGAGAGACTCGCTGCCAATCCCTCTGACCCCAGTCTGGACGTCAAACCCTTAGTCGGGCGGCGGCCCTGGAGAAGGCTTCGTGTCCGCAACTTTCGAGTCTTGTTCCACCTGTACGACAGCCAGAGGACCCTCCTGGTCGCCCGTGTCATCGATCGTAAGGAATTGGAGCAGGCCGTCCTGAGTCTGCCGGACTGAACCGACCGTTCGGCCAGCTGTTTAGCGGCCTTTTCTCACGAAGTCTCGGATCACGAACTTGCCTATGTCCTGACCAGCTGCTTGGAAGACCCGGCCCGATGTCCTTTTTGCTAGCTGCGCCATGAACTGGACCAGGCCCGGATCCTCCTCGAGCATGAAGATATTCAGAGTGATGCCGGCCGCAGCGAGTCGTGAGGCCTCGGCGAGCGTTTTGTAGATGGTCGTCTCTGTCGGCGGCCATGAGAAGACGGCGTGGGGGCCGGACGAGGTGCCCGTGTCGACCAGGTGCGCGGTCGGTTCTCCGTCGGTCACCATGATCACTTGCTTTGTGGATCGCGGGTGCTGGGCAAGGAGTCTGCGGGCCAAGAGGAAAGCGTGCTGCATGTTCGTGCCGTAAACGCGCTCGATGATTTCCGTGACGGTCAGGTCGGCCGGCTCGAGCCGTCTGGCGTAGTCGGAGAATCCAATCAGGTAGATGTTGTCCTCCGGATACTTGCTCTCGATTAACGAGTGCAGTGCAAGGGCCATCTTCTTGGCCGGGACCCAATGGCCTCTGAGCGGCATCGAGAAGGAAAGGTCGAGTAGAAGCGCTGTCGCAGTTCGGCTGCGGTCTTCTTCTTCGATTACCTCGAGGTCTTCCGGCTTGATCTTCAGCGGAAGGGTTCCGCCGGTGCGCGTCACCGCATTGAACAAACTTTTCTGGACGGCCAAAGGACCCGTGTCGCCGAACTCCCATGTACGCATGCCACCGGTCGGCTCCCCGGCGCCGCCTGTCCTTCTAATGTGGTGTCCCCCTGGACGCTCGCGTCCGAGCTCCTCGAAAACTTTTACAAGTGCCCTTTCTCCCAGCCGCCTCACTCCGCGGGCAGTCAGCTGAAGATTCCCCTTCACTCGTGTGAAGACTCCCGACTCCTCGAGCGCTTTCTCGATCTCCCTTAACCGGCGAAAGTCCGTGACCGCCTCACTTCCCAGAGCAGACGCGAGCTTTTCCTCGTCGACGTCCTCCAGTGAAGAGCCCGCGTAATCTCCGCGAAGCGCGTTCTCCAAATCTTCGAGATCGCTCATCTGCTCGACTGCCGCTACGGCCTCGGAAAGGGACGACGGGTTTTCACCCCAACCCGGAACCTGCTCGTCCCAGCCAAGGTTGGGCATCAGTGATCGCATCTCCTGTTCGAGCAGGCTCATCTCGAAGGCGAGGTCCAGGTCGCTCATCATGGCTTCCGTGAGCTCTTGAAGCTGCCGGTGTTGCTCGGGGGAGAGGCTTGCCATGAGTCTGCTCATCGCAGCCATCCTGCGGGCCAGAATTTCAAGTAGTTCGTCGAGGTTCTTGGGGTTCTCCGGAAAGAACTGACCGTGAGCCGACATGAATGCATCGAAGTCGTAAGTGCGGCCCTCGTCTCGAGCGGCGATCATCTCCCTCAAGTCGGCGATCATCTGTTTCATCGCAGCGACGTCGTCCGCCGTGATCCGCTGCAAGCTTCCGGCAAGGCTGTTGAAGTAGCTCCCAAGAATTTGCTGCTGCATCTCTTCTACCAGGGCGTCGAACTTGAGCTGAGCCGGCTCGCTCGCGAATCGGTAGTCCATCAGCTCCTTCATTCGGGCCCCAGGGCCCGGAGGAAGCGTCTGGAGAAAACTCTCTTTGAATCGATGGTCGGAGTCGTCGTGTTTTGCAAGCTCCCCCCGCTCTTCGTTCAGGATCTCTTCGAGCTTTTCGTTGACGCGTGAGAGGGGGCCGTCGATGTTGAGGTTCTCTGCAAGGTTTCTGCGCATCCTTCTGGCGTGGAGCGCAAGATCATCAAGACCGCGTGTCAGGCCTTGAACTCCTTGCCGTAGCAGGCGCCTCAGCGCGGCGGATGGTCCGAGCCCCGACAGGAGGTCTTCGGAGAGCTCGTCGAGAAGTTTCCCCGAGTCGATGTCGGGACCGAGAGGATCCTGCGACCCGTCCCAGCGAGAATAGTTGTGCTCCACTCCCGCTCTATTTGCCGAACTTGGCGGAGCGTGGCCCCTGAGCGCTCTTGTTGAGTCGCTTCATAAGGTGCAGTCCTTCGAGCGTGAATTCGACTGCAGAGGCTGCGGCCTCCGGACTCTCTTCCGTCAGCCCGAGCCGCTGCATCAGTGGACGGAGCCCCGGCGTGTCTCCTATTTGGCTGAGGAACTCCTCACCGCGCATCAGGTCGTTGGTTGAAACCTGCAAGCCCTGGTCGAACTTTTCGATCAGTGAGCTGAAACTCTCTCCACCCAGACGCCGACGGAAGACTTCGGCAAATGCTCGCTTCAGAGACTGCTCCAGGATCTGCTCCTCACGGCCCTCTTCCATCGTTTCGAATTCCACGCGCCCCAATGACGATGTGATGACGGGCCAGATATCAACGGGCCGTGGAACGGCCCGACTAGCGCCGGCCGACGCCGCCCTTCGAACCGCGCTGGCGATGACCGTTTCGAGGTTTCCTATGGAGTACCGGACGGACACGCCGCTGCGCTGATTGATTTGTGGAGATCGCCGAAGCTGGGCCGTGAATTCCGCAAGAACCTCTTTTATGAACTCAGGGACGTGGATCGAAATTTCGGACGGGAACTGCTTGATCTCGCGATCCATGATTTCGATTTCTTGCGAGGTCTCCGCGGGGTAGTGGGTCCTAACCTGGGTTCCGAACCGATCCTTGAGTGGCGAGATGATGCGTCCACGATGTGTGTAGTCCTCCGGGTTGGCGCTGGCAACCATCAGCAAGTCGAGGGGAAGCCGAATCTTGAACCCACGAATTTGCACGTCTCTTTCCTCGAGGATGTTCAGAAGCGAGACTTGTATTCGCTCCGGCAAGTCGGGGAGCTCGTTGATTGAAAAGATCCCTCGGTTCGTTCTCGGTACGAGTCCGTAATGGATTGCAAGTTCGTCTGAGAGGTAGCGCCCTTCTGCGACTCGAATTGGGTCCACGTCACCGATCAGATCTCCCACCGACGTGTCAGGAGTGGCGAGCTTCTCGGAGAATCGATCGTCCCGCCCGATCCAACGAATTGGCGTTGATGGCCCCCCGCTCGCTATCGCCGCTCTGCACTGCGCGCAGATGGGGCGGTATGGATGGTCGTTCACTTCACAGCCTTCGACGATGGGGGCTTGCTCATCGAGCAGTTCGATCAGATGCCTGATCAGCCTGGTCTTCGCCTGCCCCCGCTCACCGAGAAAGATGAGGTCGTGGCCGGCGAGAATTCCGCGTTCGAGCGCGGGCAGGACCGAGTCCTCGTAGCCAACGATGGAAGGAAAGAGGTTCTGACCGTTGGAAAGCCTGTCGAGCAGGTTGTCGCGTAGCTCCTGCTTTACGGTCTTATCCGCGAAGCCCGACTCTCGAAGAGCTCCAAGAGTCGACGGTCTTTCCACCCGCCGATATTACTTGGCTGCTAGAGATAGCCCTCCGGCTCTTGCTCTTTATCTGCGGGAATCTCGGGAGCTTCCTTTTGCTGGGCTTTTTGCATCTGCATCGCCATCTGAACCTGCGCAGATGCCTGCAGACCCTGGAACAGGCCCCCGAGCCATCCAATTAGACCGGAATACGCCACGCGGATTTCCTCTGGAGTTGCGCCGTTGCCTAGAGGAAGGTCGAGCTGGATCGCTTCGAGCTCGTCTACGAGATCGTTGGGGAGAGATTCGTAAAGGTTGGATTTCACCCGGCCATGCAGGGCCGCAAGCTCCGCAGCGAACTCGGCAGACGGCTCGTTCTTTCTGACTTCCTCGAGGATCTCGCGGGCCATGCTCGCGATGCGAAGGAGCTTTTCCGGATCCAGTGGCCGGTCTGCCGGCGCGGGTTGGTTCAACCTAGTCTTGAAACCGCGCGCTCTGCCAGATCGATCGCGTCCTCTACATCGACCTCGGCAGGGTCATCGGTCCAAACGACTTCGGCCACGACATTGTCGACGCGAATTCGTGTTTTGACCGTCCTGTTATCGATAACCGTCTCATCCGTTGCGTCATTGGGGGGGCCGGAGTCGATAACCTCGGTGAACGACTCGTCACCGAGCTTTTCCGTGTCCTGGACGGTGCTCTCAGGCGGGGTCTTGTCGAAGTAGCTCTCTGCCTGCGCCTTCGTTTCGAATACTGCGACGGTCGAAAGCACAGCGCCGTCGTCACCCACTTTGAAGCTGCGGGTCGCAAGCGACTTGAAACCGCTCTGCTTCAGAACCTCATATGTGTCGTCCGTGAGCTCACCGCGGCTATGAAGGTCATCGATGTTTTCAGGCGTAGCCTCGAACACCTGGCCCGCCTCAGACGATCCGGTGGGAAGGTCCGTCACCCGGAGCGTAAGCGTCTTTGGGTCGGTTCCTCGTTGAACATCCGGTGAGTCGTCCGTGGTTGGTTTCTGCCGGCATCCGATCGCCAGCAGCGCAATGACTAGCAGTAAAGCAACTGCATTTCGCCGCCTGCTCTTCATTGGGCCTCCAGGTTCTATAGGGGTGGTGCTGACCGGCCGGATCATAGGGCTTTGGTTATCCTGATCCTAGGTTTCTTTACCCGACAGAAGGAGTTCCTATGCATGAGGCCGTAATCGTTGACGGCACACGTAGCCCGATCGGACGCGCCCACAAGGGTTCGCTCAAAGATGTAAGGCCCGACGACCTTGCCGGATATGTCGTGCAAAAGCTCATGGAGAAGAATCCGGCCATTGATCCTGCCTCAATTAATGACCTGATATGTGGCTGCGGTCTGCCTCATGGTGAGAGCGGGTTCAACGTGGCGCGGCCGATCGTGCTTCTTGCCGGGCTCCCGAACGTTGTCCCGGGAACGACCGTCAATAGGTTCTGCGCATCGAGTCTTCAGGCCATACGTATGGCGTTCCACGCAATCAAGGCCGGGGAGGCGGACACATTCGTATGCGCGGGCGTTGAATCGACGAGCAGGGTCGACCTTTTGCCGCGGGGCGATGTCACGGTTCTCAACCCCAAGCTGACCCCGTTGCTGTCCAAGGACCCGATAGCGGATGTTTACATCGCCATGGGCGAGACTGCGGAGAATGTCGCCGAGAAGTTTGATGTATCGCGCGAGGACATGGATCTGTTCGCGCAGCAGTCACAGGAAAGGGCGGTGGCTTCCCAGAAGGACGGGTTCTTCGCTCGGGAAATAACTCCCATTCCACTGCCCGACGGAACCCTTGCGGAATTCGACGATGGCCCGCGGCCGAGCTCGACGCTGGAGAAGTTGCAGTCACTGGCCCCCGTGTTTCGGGAGAACGGCAAAGTCACGGCAGGGAACTCGTGTCCTTTGAACGATGGTGCAGCTGCCGTGATCGTGATGGAGGAGGAAAGGGCTCGCTCGCTCGGATTGAAGCCGCGTGTGCGAATTATTGCCAGCGCAGTCAGTGCGCTCGCTCCCGAGATCATGGGCGTCGGTCCGATCAACGCCGTCAAAAGGGTTCTCGAGCTTGCAAACATGACCATCGACGACATCGATGTTGTCGAGCTGAACGAGGCTTTCGCGGCTCAGGTTCTGCCGGTTTGCCGCGAGCTCGGGATCGATCCGTTCTCGGACAAGCTGAATCCACACGGGGGGGCGATCGCGCTTGGTCATCCGTTCGGAATGACGGGGGCCAGAATAATGAACACCTTGATGAACGATCTTCAAACCCTCGACCGCACCATCGGACTGGAGACGATGTGCGTGGGCGGGGGTCAGGGAATGGCAATGATCGTCGAACGCATTAATTAAGAGATGCCGGCACAGGTTGTTCTGAAGGGGAAAGACGAGCTCCTCTCGAGCGTCGGAAGAGAGCTAGGCGTTTCGGACTGGTATGAGGTCACGCAAGAGAATGTGAACTTGTTCGCGGACGCGACCGGGGATCACCAGTGGATCCACGTCGACCCCGAGAAAGCAAAGGCGGGCCCCTTCGGAGGAACGATCGCTCACGGCTATTTCACGCTGGCTCTGGCTCCGATGCTCAGCCGTGAGGTGATGACTGTGGACGGCGTTCGTATGGGAATCAACTATGGGTCTAACAAGGTGCGATATCCCAGTGCAGTCAGGGTTGGGGCGAAACTGCGTCTGCGAGTACTCCTGGCCGCGGCCGAGCCGGTTGAACCCAACGGTGTTCAGGCTACGTACAACTTCACATTCGAGGTGGAGGGTGATCAAAAACCTGGTTGCGTGGCCGAGGTGGTAACCCGCTACTACTTCTGAGCGCCGGTCCTTAGATCGTGGATCATCCAGATGTTTGGCTCTTCGTAAACGCCGATGCCCTTGGTGACGTCGATGCGTACCGGCTCGAGCGCTCCCTCGACAACGTAATCGCCCGACTCTGGAAAGGTGAGGCCGGTCCAGCTCTCCCACTCCTTGATGGTGCCGGTGACCTCTATTGACTTTGGTGCAACGCGTGCGATGCGTGCTCCGGTCTCCTCGTGGACTCGGACCCAAGGATCGAAACGCTCACCGTTATCGCCCCGCCATTCCAGGTACTGATCGATCGGCGTGAGCGGATATCGCTCCTTCATCGATGGCCTAACTGGAGCGACCAGTTGAGTGAACCCCTGATCCAGGGCCGCTCGTTGCACTCCGTACAGAGCCATCTTGCTGACGCCCCCCCTGCGCTTATCGGGCCGCACGATTATTGAGATGGCGCAGAGGGTGTTGGCCTCCGGATCCTTGACGCGGGCTTGCTCCATCGCAGCGTCCCAGCCTGCCGGCAGGGAGTCTTCACTGCCGTCCCAACGAATGGGGATCGAGCGGACTCCTGCGATTACGTCGTTGTCCTCATCGATGACGATCATCTGAAGGGTGGGGTACATGGAGGAAAGCTCGGAGACGCGGTAAGGGTTTCCCAGGTAGAACGCCGGCCAAAGCCGGTCGAGTTCCAACAGATAGCCGGCAAGATCCGGCCGCTCTCTTGCGCTCTTGATTCGAAATCCCATCCCCTCCTATTTATACCTTCGAAACCCTTGTGGGGCGCGGGTTCGGACGGGGTTGGGCTCACACTCCATAATGAGGGCCGATGATGCACGGCGGCGGCGGCATGGGCATGGGGCGGATGCTCAGGTCCGGGGAGCTCGATAAGGACCTCAAGCTCTCCAAAGGACTAATAAAAAGGGTTGCGCAATTCGCGCGCCCATACCGCTGGGGCCTGCTGATGCTTCTGGTGACCCTGGGGATTGCATCCTTCCTTTCGGTTTACGTCCCGGGGCGGCTTGCCATCCGCATTTTCGACGACGCACTCCTGGTAAAAAATCGCAGTCTTCTAGCGACGCTTGTCATCGTTTTTATCGCGGTCGCCGTTTCAACTGCGATTGTGCAGGTCATCGCGCGGTGGCTTTCTTCTCGAATAGGTGAAGGACTCATATTCGACCTTCGAGTTGGCCTTTACGACCATGTCCAGAAGATGCCGCTCGCATTCTTTACGCGCACTCAGACAGGAGCCTTAATAAGCCGGCTGAGCACGGATGTCGTTGGGGCTCAGAGAGCGATCACGGAGACGACTGCGGGCGTCGTCTCGATAATCATGGATCTCGGGTTCGCATTAGGTGGAATGTGGGGGGTTAGCCCGAAACTGACGTTCATTTCAATGGCCCTCGTGCCGCTATTCCTTCTGCCGACGCGCAAGATGGGTAAGTTGCTCCAACGTCTGATCCGCCAGCAGATGGAAAACAACGCTCAAATGAGCAGCCAGATGACTGAGCGATTCCAGATTGGTGGCGCGCTGCTCGTGAAACTATTCGGCACGCCTCACACAGAGGTGGCGGAGTTTTCTGATAAGGCAGGAAAAGTCAGAGACCTCGGTATCAGGACCGCTATCTATGGCCGAGTTTTCTTTGTCATGTTCGGCTTAGTGGCGTCTGTCGGAACTGGTCTCGTCTATTGGTTCGGAGGAAACGACGTTATCAGTGGTGACATGACTGTCGGCAAGCTTGTCGCCTTCACAATGTTCCTCACGCGGATGTACATGCCCATCACGATGCTCAGCAATATCCGCATCGAAGTAATGACTGCCATGGTCTCGTTCGACCGTGTTTTCGAGCTTCTGGACTTTCCCATTGCGATTGCCGACAAGCCGAACGCGGTCGATCTGGAGAATCCGAGAGGGCTCATTGAGTTTCGCGATGTGAAATTCCGGTACCCGACGCCGAGCGAGGTGACATTGGAGTCACTCGAACTGAAGGGGTCAGAGGCCCGCGAGCGGGCGAACGATCTCGTTTTACAGGACGTGTCTTTCACGATTCAGGCCGGGCAGATGTTCGCACTCGTCGGGCCATCCGGTGCAGGCAAGACAACGATCACATCCCTGGTTCCGCGCTTGTATGAGGCAAGCGAGGGAGCAGTGCTGGTCGACGGTAAAGACGTTAGAGACCTGACGCTCGACAGCTTGCGCGATGCAATCGGCGTCGTTACCCAGGACGCACACATGTTCCACGAGACAATCAGGCACAACCTTCAGTACGCAAGGCCCGGTGCTACCGAGCAGGACATTGAAGACGCCCTCAAGGCTGCACAGATCTGGGACCTCATCGATTCGCTTCCCGACCGTCTCGACACACCGGTAGGGGAGCGTGGTTACAGGTTGTCTGGTGGTGAGAAGCAGCGTCTTGCAATTGCACGCCTTCTTCTGAAGAACCCGGCGATCATGATCCTGGACGAAGCGACGGCTCACCTCGACTCCGAGTCGGAAAGGCTCATCCAGCGCGCGCTGGCGCAGGCGCTCTCGGGAAGGTCGAGCCTGGTCATCGCCCACAGACTGTCCACGATCGTCAACGCCGATCAAATTCTTGTCATCGATGACGGCCGGGTGGTCGAGCGAGGAACGCACTTCGAGTTGCTCGAGAAGGGCGGCTTGTACGGCGAGCTGTATCGCACTCAGTTTCAGCGGCACGAGCGTGCCGACGGCGAAGTCGAAGATGACGAGTTCGTGCAGGCGAACGGGGCCGAGGCCGTCGCGAGACCCGGGGGGTTCTTCTCCAAAGAACCTCAGGCTCCGGTCGAGGAGTAGGACTGAAGCTCGCGCTCGGAGCCGGCTACTGGGGCGCCGGCTCCACTCCTGAGGACCAGCTGGAGCTGGTCAAGGAAGCCGACCGTCTCGGATACGACTCGGTCTGGGTTGCGGAGGCTTACGGATCCGACGTCGTGACCGTGCTCACCTGGTTCGCGGCCCACACCAAGAACATCAAGCTCGGAAGCGGAATCCTTCAAATGACTGCTCGCGCTCCGACGATGACTGCGATGACCGCAGCAACGCTCGACATCCTGTCCGAGGGGCGTGTCCTTCTTGGTCTTGGGTTGTCCGGCCCCCAGGTCGTGGAGGGCTGGTACGGCGTGCGGTACGACCAGCCGATCAAAAGGACGCGGGAATACATCGAGATCGTCAGAAGGGTCCTTGCCCGAGAGGGGCCTCTGGAGTTCGACGGAGACGTTTACAAGCTTCCGCTGGCCGACTCCCAGGGGAAGGCTCTCAAGCTCATCACCCATCCCCTGCGCGCTGACATTCCGATCTACCTTGCGGCTATAGGCCCCAAAAATGTGCGTCTCGCCGGAGAGATTGCCGATGGGTGGCTTCCGGCATTTTTCTCACCCGAGCATTCGGATGATCTGCTCGAGAACCTGGGGGCCGGAGCTGAGAAAGTAAACAGAAGCGTGGCCGACATAGACATCGCGCCGAACGCGCTGGTCTCGATCGGTGACGACCTCGAGAGTTGCTTCAACTGGCTGCGTCCTGCTTACGGCCTTTACCTTGGAGGAATGGGATCAAAGAAGGCGAACTTCTACAACCGACTTGCTACCAGCTATGGATTCGAGGACGAGGCAACCAAGGTCCAGGAACTGTTTCTTTCGGGTGACCGCTTCGCAAGCTACGAGGCGATCCCCAAAGAGCTCATGGATATCACCGGACTGGCGGGGCCTCCGGATCGGATCGCAGAACGCATCAAAAGGTACGAGAAGGTGGGAGTTGGAACGCTCATCGTGAACCCCATGGCCGGGACACTCGAGGACAGGGTGGCGATCATTCGGCAGATGAAGGAGATAGTCAGTTGATCCCCTACGAGGGCCAGATCGCACGCGATGGAGCGAACATCGCGTATTGGGTATACGGCGAAGGAGTCCCCCTCTTGTTATTGATGGGCCTTGCCACCCCCGCGGAAAGCTGGGGGCCGTTGCCCGGCATCCTTGCGCGGCAGGGATATCAAGTGATCGTCGTCGACAACAGGGACTGCGGGAAGTCGGGGGAGTGCGCCGAGGGGTACACGATGGCCGACATGGCCGACGATGCTGTTGCAATTCTGGATTCCCTTTCCATCCAGTCCGCTTACGTGCTTGGTATCTCAATGGGCGGGTTCATTGCGCAGGAGCTGGTGCTCAACCACCCGGAGAGAGTGGAGCGGCTGCTTCTGGTATCGACGGGGCCGGGAATCGGCGGTGGGGTGGCAGCAGAAGAGAGCTTCTTGATGGAGATCTTCGTAGGTATCTCGGGTGATCCGGTAGAGGCCCAGCGAAAGGTCGTCCGGCT
This sequence comes from Actinomycetota bacterium, assembly GCA_035536315.1. GTDB lineage: Bacteria > Actinomycetota > CADDZG01 > JAHWKV01 > JAHWKV01 > DATLOJ01. The sequence goes on from DATLOJ010000073.1 coordinate 28,842, forward strand.
CCTGGTTGGCTCGGAGTTTCGTGAATCCGCGGAAGATTTACTCGAGGTTGCCGCGACTCACCGGTCGGTGAACTCGCAAACCCCCGCAGGCTTCCTGAGACAGCTTCAGGCCGTAGTCGAGTTCAGCAGCTGGGACCGCCTTCACGAAATCAAGATTCCGGTTCTCTTGCTTCATGGCGACGCCGATCCGTTGGTTCCGGTGGGTAACGGAGTGAACCTTGCCGAACGCATCGAGGGGGCGGAGCTTCGGATTTTCGAGGGGGCCGGCCACCTCCTGCCGCTCGAGCGTCCCGCTGAGGTCATCACCGCGTTGGTCGAGTTTCTACCAGTCACGCAAGGTGCCAAGTAGTTGAGGCCGGAGGGAAAGGTAGTACTTGTTACCGGCGGAGCAAACGGAATCGGACTGGCCACATGCATCGAGTTTGCTCGCCGGGGATGCGCGGTCTCCATCGTCGACATCGACGAGGAAGCTATGGCTTCGGCTGCAACCCAGGTCCGAGAAGCGGGGGGCCGGGACTTGAGCCTTGTGAAGGACGTGACAACCGAAGCCGGTGTTCGAGAGATGATTAGCGAGACCATCGAACGCTTTGGCGACCTCGACATATTGATCAATAACGCCGGTGTTTCCATCACCGGGCCGGCGGAGTCGACTCCGGTCGAGGACTGGCGGTGGGCACTCGATATCAATGTCTGGCCGCACATCTACGCGGTTCGCGAGGCCCTTCCGTACTTCAGGCAGCGAGGGAGCGGACACCTTGTTCACGTTGCATCGGCGGCCGGCCTGCTCGGGACCCCATCCGCACCGGCCTACTGCCTGACGAAGTTCGCCGTGGTGGGCCTTGCCGAATCGCTCGCGACTTCCCTCTATGGAAGTGGAATCGGTGTGACGGTGGTTTGTCCGCAGTTCGTCGACACCGACATCGCGTTTCGGGGCCGGGTAAGCCTCGGAGAAAACGCTGCATTCAAAGAGGACGAGGTCAAGAACCTAAGCAGACAGATGATGAAGACCGTCGGTATTTCGGCCTCGGTAGTCGCCGAATCAATAGTCGACGCGGTCGAGAACGACAAGTTTCTTGCGTTGCCCCATCCCGAGATACTCGAATTTGCCAGGAAAAAATGGGCAGACCCAGAGCGATTCCTGAAACGAACCTCCGAGGTACTCCGAGAGCAGGGATTGATCTTCGGCTAGAACACCGCCGATATCATGGGGTGAGCGAGGGCCTGTAGCTCAGCGGTTAGAGCAGTGGACTCATAATCCATTGGTCGCAGGTTCGAATCCTGCCGGGCCCACTTCGCGCTTCCGCAGGTCAATGTCCCGGCGCATCGTGAACCACCTAACAAAAGAATCTGCCAACACGCGTATACCTATTCAGGAGGGACGGGCTCTTTCGGGACCAGCCTTTAAACGGGATCCTCGCCGGTAGGTTTGAAGGTTGAGTCCGCTCGCCGGATGGACGCTCTCGAATATCAGTTCCAAACCGACGGACTCGAAGAACGCCCGGTTGAGTGGTTGAGCTGTATCGAGGTAGACGGGCGTGCCCGTCCGATCAGCCTCGGCGAAGATGGTGGCGAACAGCTCCCGACCGATACCTTGCCTCTGGCGAGCGGGGTTCACTCCCACAACCGCGACGTACCAGTGGGGGCCCTGCACCTCGTTACGATGGTGCTCCTCTAGATACTCGAAGACCTCACCTTGCCTTATCCACGCGTCAGTTCCGAGTATGGATGGAAGTGCCATCAGTCCGATCTCTGCGGCGATCTCCGGGGTCACGTCAAATCCTGGAGGCTGGGCGATGAGCACGCCCTCAGGGGCCGAGCCGGCAGACCAAGCTGCTCCCGTACTGAGGCCCAGTCTCACGAATGGTTCCAAGCTAGCGGGTGATTTCTCCAGGCGTTCGGCCGCGTCGGGGATGATGTAGGCGCGAAGGGGGTCGTGTTGAAGAGCTCGAGACAACACCGACCCTGCGAGTCCGGAGTCTTGTTCTTTCAAAGGATGTACGTCGGGCAATGCCTTCTCCTCCTAGGAGCACTAAGCCTCAGCAGGCCAGTGAGTATGCGATCACCGAGCAAACGCTGCTTAGCGTCTCTCCGCTCACGTTTCCAAACAGTTGATGACCGATGGTTTCTTGAGCCCGACCTCGCGGTGATCGAGGCCAACCTCGACAGCGAGACCACGCACGGTGGTGGTGATCTCGACGACGGTTACGAGCTCCCGCACGTCGAGAACCTCCGGACGTGTAGCACCAAGCTAGCATGAGGTGATGCACATCTCCACGCGACCTTTGCAGGTCGAGGGCCGGTGGGGAGAATGCGTAGGCTGCAACTCGTGACTTCATCCACCCTCACCCCTCGCGCATCAGCGGAGCGTTTTGGCTTGCTAGGCAGGGCACTTCGGCTGGAGTACATGTCGGTGGCTTATAACGCTTTGGAAGCAGTCGTTGCTATCGTTTTCGGGATGGCGGCCGGGTCCTTGGCGCTGATCGGGTTCGGGCTGGATTCGGTGGTCGAAGCGTCGTCGGCCTCTGTTCTTGTTTGGCGTCTTCGAACAGAGCGCACGGGCAGCCGGACCGCCGAGGACGTAGAGAAGAGAGCGGTGAGGCTGGTCGCGGTAGCGTTCTTCGTCCTCGCCACCTATATCTTGGCGAAGAGCGGGTACGACCTCGTTACTCGTTCACGACCCGAAGAGAGCATCCCAGGAATCGTGATCGCGGTTGTATCGATTCTCGTCATGCCTCTGCTCGCATGGCGGAAACGTGTCGCTGCAAGAGCACTCGACAGCCGAGCCCTCCAGGCCGACTCCTCCCAGACGACTCTCTGCACTTACCTCTCGGTAGTTCTTCTCGCCGGTCTGGGGGCCAACGCCTTATGGGGTTGGTGGTGGGCCGATCCCGTCTCGGCCTTATTAATTGGCGCCTTGGCGGTCCGTGAAGGTCGTGAGTTATGGAGAACCGAGGACTTCTGCTGCGTCTAATCGCAAGTGCGCACCATCGACCAGACGGCCGCGGTCCGAAGCGGCGGGGGCTTCAGATTCTGACGATGACTTTTCCTTTGGCGTGGCCCTCGCCAAGGTATTCAAAAGCTTCGCGGGCGTCGTTCAGTGTGTAAGTCCGGTCTATCACGGCCTTCACTGTTCCTTCCTCCATGAGTTCGCTCAGTTGATTCAAGTCGTTCTTGTCGACCTTGGCTATGAAGAAGACAACGTCCTGGCTCTTGCGGGCAGCCGCTGCCCGAGTTCTCACAATGTGAGTCAGCGGACCGAGGAGGCGGCTTTTCTTCGGCCCCCCAACTAGCACAATGGTAGCGCCGGCGGATAGCACTTTGCGGAACTTGGAGAAGGGCTTGCTGCCCGTGTTATCGATCATGAGATCGTAGGGTCCACCACCCGAAGTGAAGTCCTGTTTGGTGTAGTCCACAACATGGTCTGCGCCCAAAGACCTGACGAGATCCACGTTCCTCGAGCTGCAAACTCCGGTAACTTCCGCTCCTAGGGCCTTCGCAATTTGAACGGTAAAGGTGCCGACGCCTCCGGAAGCACCGTTGATCAAGACATGCTGTCCGTGCTGGACCTTTCCGTGGTCCCGCAACGCTTGTAACGCGGTGACGGCAGCGACGGGAATTGCGGCGGCCTCCTCGAAGCTGAGGTTGGCGGGCTTTAAGGCGAGTCTTGTCTCCGAGATCGTTATGAACTCGGCAAGCGCGCCCGTGCGCATACCGTAAACCTCATCTCCCGGGTTGAACTCGGTGACGCCCGGCCCAGTCGACTCCACGGTTCCTGCGAAGTCGGTTCCCAGGCGTATGTCTTTCGGCTTCCGAAGGCCAACCATGGGTCTGGCGATGTAAGGCCTGCCTGTCATCGAGTACCAATCGGCAGGATTTACTGATGAAGCAACGACGCGGACCAGCACCGTGTTTGCAGTGGGTACGGGAGGTTCAATGTCTCGAATCTCTAGAACATCTGTGGATCCGAATCGATCGTGGACGAGTGCCTTCATTTCCTTGGGCTCCCTCTTTAGCGTACAGTGTAAGTATGTGGAGCGACATTAGACATACGCTGTAAGTATGTCAAGTAGAACGGGGGGCCGGAGCCCCAAGTCCTCAAAGGCTCACCGTCCTCCGCTCACGCGAGATCAGGTTCTACGAGCGGCGGTCAAGCTTGCCGACTCGGGAGGCATCAAGTCCCTCAGCATGCGCAAGCTGGCTCACTCGGTTGGAGTCGAGGCGATGTCGCTCTACAACCACGTACCCAACAAGGACGAGATCTTGAGCGGCATAGTCGAGCTCGTTGCACAGGAGATTGATCTTGCCGAGGACGAAACCGATTGGAGGATCGGAATGCGCCGGCGCGTGATGTCTGCCCATCAGCTTTTGTCGATTCACCCTTGGGCTGCAACGATTTGGATGACTAGCGGGACACCCGGCACAGGAAGACTCGGATTCGGGAACGCAGTCCTCGGGGGACTAAGGAAGGCAGGTTTCTCAACCGATGTCGTCTACCACGCCTTCCACGTACTGCAGAGTCACTTACTCGGCTACACACTCGCTGAGTCGAATTTTGAACTCGACGAGGATCAGCTCAAGAAGGTGGCCAAAAGGTTTCTAGAGAACTTCCCAGCGGAGCAGTACCCAGACCTGGCGGAGCACATCAGGCACCACATGGAGCCGACAGAAGCCCACAAGGACACATTTGCCTTCGGACTCGATTTGATTCTCAACAGCCTCGAGCGACTTCGGTAAGTGAGAACCTTCACGACGTGACTACTTACGACGCGGTTGTTGTTGGGGCACGATGCGCAGGGTCGGTTGTCTCGGGCCTTCTTGCCCGGGCAGGCTGGAAGGTTCTCGTCGTCGACAAGGCCCGGTTTCCGAGCGACACAATCTCCACCCATGCCATCTTTCCAAACACGTTGGCGCGTTTTGAGTCGCTCGGAATACTCGAACGCCTTCATGGCCGTCATGAGATCCCGTACTTCTTTCTTAGATGGCGAATCATCGGCTACGAGCTGGGCGGTCCATACACGCCGGTGGGAGGGCACGAACTCGGCTCCTCGATTCGCCGTGTCGCCTTGGACTCGGTCCTTGTCGACTGGGCAAAGGATTCGGGGGCCGAGGTTCGTCAAGGGGCGGCTGTTCGGGCCCTGATTGGCACCGGCGCCGACAACGATCCCGTCAAAGGAGTTGTTCTCGAGACAGGCGAAGAGATAGCGACCCCCTTGGTCATCGGGGCCGACGGACGTGCCTCCAAGGTGGCCAGGCTGCTGGAGCTAGAAGACAAGAAGCCCATGGCGGGGGACATGTCCTACCTGTTCGCATACTGGCGTGGGCTCCCACGCGCAGAGTTCGGGACTCTCGAGGTCAACGACAGGCAGGAAGCCTTGATGCGCAACCCATGCGAGGACGGAATCGACATCCTGTCTGTTGCAGGTCCTGCCGATATGACTCGAGGTTCTCATTCGGACCGTGAGGCCAGGTACAGGAAGGGCCTTCAAACATTTCCGGAGAGTGTCGCTCTCGGCCTGCTCGATCGTGCTGAACGAGTATCCGATCTGGTTGTGGTTCCGGAACGGATGATGCGCGGCTATTTCCGGAAGTCGAACGGGCCGGGGTGGGTCCTCATTGGGGATGCGGGGCACTTCAAGCATCCCGGTACAGCTCAGGGAATCTCCGATGCGGTCGAGCAGGCGGTTTTCGTCGCCGACTCTGTTACGGGGTCGGACCCGAAACTTTCGGGTTTCCACGATTGGCGCAAGGACCGCAGTGAAGGGCACTACGAATGGTCCTTCACATATGGGAGCTGGCCGATCCCCGCTGTCGCCGGGCCCTACTTGAGCGGTCTCTCGTCCGACGCGGATGCAAAGCAGGACTGGGTGGATACGTTCACACGCACAAAGAGCCCGTCGGATGTCAACACTCCCGAGCGCCTCGAGCGCTGGTTCAGTAGCCCGGCTGGCTCATGATCAGGCAAACGGATCAGAACAAGGTTCGCCCTGACTGGCTGACGATTGCAGCCTTTGTGATTGTCGTTTTCATCGGTGGGATCAACTACATCGGAATCCGCTTCAGCAATCGTGAGCTCGACCCGCTGTACGGCGCCACTCTTCGGTTTGGTCTGGCGTCGCTGCTTTTGTTCATTGGGGCATTGGCAGCACGCCTTCCACTTCCGAAAGGCAAGGCGCTGGTAGGCGCCAGCCTCTTCGGTGTCCTGGGGTTCGGCGCGTACGGATTCTTATATGTGGCGATCGTAAGGATCAGCGCGGGAACGGCCTCTATCGTGATGGCCGCCGTGCCTCTGCTAACGCTCTTCCTGGCATTCGTGCACGGCCTGGAGAGGCTTCATATCCGGGGCATCGTCGGAGGAGTTCTGGTGATTGCAGGGATTGGACTCGTCTCGCGCGGCGGCCAAGGCGAGCTTCCGGTTTTCCCCTTGGTGATGATGCTCTGCGCAGTTCTTGCAGTGGCCGAGTCGGCCGTCTTAGTGAAGAAGTTTCCTCGAAGCCATCCCGTCACGACGAATGCAGTAGCAATGGCAATTGGAGCGGCCTTGCTGGCCCTGGTCTCGTTGATGCTGGGGGAGCGTTGGGTTCTGCCGGCACGGCAGGAGACCCTTCTCGCTCTGAGCTACCTGGTCGTGGTCGGCTCGATTGGACTCTTCATGCTTTTTCTCTTCATCATCGGGCGCTGGACCGCCTCGGCATCGTCGTACAGCCTTACGTTGTTCCCAATAGTTGCGATTGCCCTGGGCGTGTTGATTGACGATCAGCCCCTCAGTCCAATGCTTTTCATCGGAGGGGCCGTGGTTCTAGGAGGGGTCTACCTCGGAGCCTTCACGAGAGCGACTCCGGTCCTTGAGAGGGGACCTGCAGGAGGAGCTGACATCCGTCGCTGATGCGGGTCTATTCGGTAGGAATGTCGAAACTCTTCCATGAGTTCCAGTAGGTGATCTCTTCCGCCGGCCTTCTATCGGCTCGTTTAAATGTGTCGCCCTTGTAATGAGCTACTGGAATCAAACCGATCTGAGTTACGGAATCCGGAATACCGAGGAGCTCGCCCGCTTCGCGTTCGAGGGCGAGATGCATCGTGGTCAGCGCGGACCCGAGACCCCTGCTTCGAAGAGCCAGCATGAAGCTCCACACTGCCGGCCAGACAGAGCCATAGAACGCTGAGGCAGCCACGTTCTCAGACAGAGGGTGTGGATATCCGGCCCCCGCGAGCATCATGTTCGCCTCCGCTGGATGGCCGAGCTGGCAGGGGATCACGAGCACCGGTGCTCGATGGATGACTTCGGCCAGATAACGTGACGACGAAAGAACTTTCTTGTTACGTCCAGCCGCGTGTGCGATGGGTTCCATGATCTGGTGATAAGGGTCCATTGCCCGCCGGTAGATGTCGCCGAGTGCCTGCCGCTTCTGTTCGTCGGTAACCACGACCCATCGTGACCGCTGAAGGTTTCCTCCTGACGGTGCCTGCGATGCAACCCGCAGCGCGTCGGCAATAACTCCCGGATCAACGGGTCTGTCAAGATCCAGGCGCTTTCGGACCGCGCGTGTCGTCGTAAGTAGTCGATCTGTTACCTCGATGTCTATGTCGGTTGCGCCCACGACCCCTCCTTATTCGAAGATTCCGAACCCTACGTTGTCCAGCCGGCCGCTTCTTCTGCGAAGGCGTCTGATTTAGCAGCGACTGCACGGGTATTAAACGACGGTGGCCCATCCCAACCCCGTGCTGGTGATCCTGCGGGGGCTATTTAGACGATGCCCACGTTGCGGGCATCGTCCGATCTTCAAAACCTTTTTCAATCTCGAGCCGGCGTGCCCTAAATGTGCGTTCGACTTTGAGCGGGAGCCGGGATGGTGGGTCGGGGGAATGATCATCAACATTGGAGCGTCAATGGCCCTGTTCTTTGTGATCCTGGCCGGCGGCCTGTACGTGTTTTGGCCGCATGTCCCCTGGACGGCGTTGACAGTTGCAAGTGCTGGGGCGATGGCAATTTTCCCCATCGTCTTCTACCCAATATCGAAAACGGTTTGGCTTGCAGTCGATTTACTAATGACGAAGATGGATGCGGCCGTTCGGAAATAGCAACAATTGATGGGAGGACCCTTGAAGAAGATCTATGCGGAAACTCCAGTTCTAAGAACTCGTCAACTCGTTCTTGATGTGGGAAGCGCGGCTTGGACCGCCCTTTGGATCTATGCGGGCCTGAAGATCTATGAGTTGATCGAGCGCCTTACCGGCCCGGCCGACTCGATCAGCCGGGCCGGGGCCGACATAAGGCAGGGCCTGACGTCGGCGGGGGAGAGGGTTTCTCAGATTCCGGTTGTTGGTGAGTCTCTGCAAGGTTCCCTGCAGAGTGCGGCAGGGGCCGGGCAGTTCATGCAGGAGGCCGGCGCCGCTCAGTCGGAGAACTTTCACGCACTTGCGTTGCTGCTTGGCATTTCGATTGGCGTGATCCCCGTTTTCCTCTTGCTGCTTCGCTACCTGCCGGGCCGCATCTCATGGGTTCGGGAAGCCAGCGCGGCCGCGCGGTACCGAGTCGCGGAGCCTTCTTTAGAGCTGTTCGCGTTTCGTGCCATCACTAACCTTCCCCTCTATGAGCTCGAGAAGGTCAGCTCTGATCCCATGTCGGACATCAGGGAAGGGCGGCACCGGGCCATTGCAGAGTTAGAGCTCACGCGCCTGGGCCTACGCGTCGGAACCGAGGCAGCCTCATAGGTCACGGTCGAGGTGCATGATCGCGTCGCCTTCATCGTCCTGCTTCTGACGGCCGCTTGGAGCGAAGCCCTTGCTCAGGTAAAGACTTTGGCCGCGTTCATTTCCAACGTGTGTCCAGAGTTGAACCTTTGAATAACCTCTAGCTATGGCCTCCTGCAGAACCGAGTCCATGATCTGGCCCCCGATGCCCTCGCCCCACCTTTCGGGAGATACGAACACCATCGAGATGTGACACAACCCCTGGATCGGAGGTCCTGCCCCGTCATCTTCGAGGCCCTGCATACCAATCGCCATTCCCACCAGGTGGCCCCCATCCTCCGCAACGACCAGGAAGGTGTTCTCTGTATCCAGGTAACCCAAGACACGCTTCTCGTGATCAGGTGATACCGGTCGGTTGCTTCGCGCCTCATTGGACCTGCGCCAGACCTCCACCGCTTCGAGGAAGTCGCCGCGGTCACCTGCCCTTATGGCGATCATGCCGGTAACTTATCCGCAGCGGCGCTCCGCGAGCCAAGCGAAGATCCTGCACTACCATCGATTGTCCAGAAAGGCGATAACTAATGAAGCTAAAACAACGCATTGGTCTTTTGGTGGTGCTGCCAGCGGCCTTCTTGTTCGGGGCTTGCAACGACGGCACAGAGGCTCCCGATCCATCTCCAAAGCCCAGCCCCCCGGCGACTCACGCCGGACACACTCAAACCCCGGCCCCCACGTTCACGGGAAAGGTAGTGCGGGTGACGGTCGCCGGAGGCAAGGCCGAGGTTGCGGAGCGGACAGTTGAGGTCACCAGGGGCGAAACCATTCGCATCGAGGTGGTGTCCGACGTCGACGACGAGCTTCACGTCCACGGTTACGATCTGAAGACGGCGGTGACGTCCGGGCAGACTTCGGTCCTGGAGCTGGTGGCGGCGATCCCTGGAACCTTCGAGGTCGAGCTCGAGAGATCCAAACTGGATCTGTTCCGGCTTACCGTGACTTGATGGACCGAAGTAGCGCTGGCTTGCAAATACTGGCCCACGGGCTGGGCGGCAGGTCCGACCTTCCAATTCCCTTGTGGATGGCGATTTACGGCGGAGCCGCCGCTCTGTTGATCTCCTTCTTCGCTCTTGCAGCTTTCTGGACGAAACCCAAACTCAAGGGTGATGATGCTGGAAGACCACTGGGCCAAGGATTTGAGCGTTTCGTCGACTCGATCTGGACACGGGGCGCTCTTCGTTTGCTCAGCGTGCTTCTCTTTCTACTGTCCCTGGCGATCGCACTGGCCGGCCCCAACGACAGCTCTCAGAACCCCGTTCCCACCTGGTTCTACGTCTGGTTTTGGGTGGGACTTGTACCGGTCTCGATTCTGTTCGGCCCCGTCTGGAAGGTCGTTAATCCGTTAAGGACCCTGACCAGGGGGATCGTGCGATTCGTGCATGGAACGGATGCATCCGTAAGGCCCATTCCCGAAAGGATGGGTTACTGGCCCGCAGTGGGGAGCCTTGCCGCTTTCCTGTGGCTCGAGCTCGTTTACGACGAGGCCGACGCACCTTTGGTTGTTGCGACCTTCATCATCCTTTACTCAGTTATGCAGGCCGTCGGCGGTGCGCGGTTTGGGGAACGATGGCATGAGAGAGGCGACGGCTTCGAGGTGTACGCAAATCTCATTGCGCGCATGTCGCCGTTGGGCAGGCGCTCGGACGGACGTTTGGTGTTCCGAAGCCCCTTCAACGGACTCTCGGGACTGGCGCGCGATCCCGCTCTCGTCCCCGTGGTAGCCGTGATCCTTGGCTCCACCGCGTTCGACGGCCTCACCAGGACCGAGTGGTGGGTCGACCTTGCGACTGATGCGAGCCGCCCCGCATACCTGTTGCTGGGCACCGCGGGCCTTGGGGGTTGCATCTTTTTCGTGTTGTTCAGCTACCGCCTGGCCGTCGCGTCGAGTAAGCGATTCCTGGAGGGCGATGCGCGTCGCCTGGATGGCGCATTCATTCACTCCTTGATTCCCATAGCGGTGGGATACACCGTTGCCCACTACTTCTCTCTATTTGTCTTTCAGGGCCAGGCGGGTTACATCCTGGCCTCCGACCCCCTTTACCTAGGCTGGGACTTATTCGGGATTGCGCAGCTGCGAATCAACTACACGGCGGTGTCGACATCGCTGATTGCGTACGTGCAAATACTCTCTATCGTGACCGGCCATATCTTCGGAGTCGTGGCTGCGCACGATCGCGCAGTTGAGATTTTTCCAGAGGAAAGCAAGAGCAGAGCCCAGTACTCGCTGCTTGCGGTCATGGTTCTTTACACGACCGTTGGGATCGCCCTGCTGGTTGGAACCTAGTGGGCCTCCGCACAATCATGCCTGCATTCGAGGGCACATCCATCCCCAATTGCTGCGTTCCTCGTCGGTTACAGACGGCACGCGTATGCGCCCTCCTCGCGCCTTGCACTTGGGGCGCCTGTGCCCTCTCGGTGCGACGGCGTGCTTATGCGGAGGCCCACCCAAGGGTGCCCATACACCTCATGCACATGGGAGAGGAATTCGTCTTCGTCCTGATACCAGTTGCGATCATCTACGGACTCGTGTCCATTGATCGCAAACGAAAGGAGCGAAACCTCAGGCAGCAACTCGATCTCCAGCGGGAGAGGCTCATTTCGGCCACCAAATCGCCTAAACGCGACAAACAACAACCGTCCGAATAGGCGACTTGCCTAAATGGAATCAAATCGCTCATGCTTGCATTGGTGAACACATGTAGCGGCCCCCGGCTCGCGCGACCTTTGCGCATCGCACTCCTGCTTGTTCTGACTTTCCTGGTTGCTATCCCTTCAGCAGTCAGCGCGCAAGAAGGCGATGAGGTCACGACACAAAGTGACCCGGCGGGAGCGACCCTCATCGACTGCAAGGGGAGAGCTGCCTCCACCGACTCGATCGGCAACCCTCTCGACGACGTATCCGCCCCCGGTGGCCCCGCTGCATCGGCGGACAACCCGTTCGATGTCGATCTCGAAGGACAGGTGACGTACGCCGGGAGCTCGGACTCGGTCATCAGGAATCACAACTGGCAGATCAGGGTTTTCGGGATTCCGGTCAAATCTGGTGGCGATCCGAATGAGCGCGGGAAGAAGGACACGCGGGGAACCGTTGACGTCTCCGGCTACATGCCGTTTCGGGTCTCGGGCCTTTACCTCGCCTCTGGATCCATCAGCGGAGAGGGAGGTTCGTGCAGCGGAAGCGTTTGGTTGAAACTCGCAGGCAATCCCATCGGAACAATTCCATGGATTGTCGGGTTGGTTCTTACCTTGCTCGGTCTATATGGACTTTTCGCTTCCCGGCCCGCGTACGTTGCGCGCATCGGTGTTCCGCACGTCCCACTCCCGCCGCCCCCTCCGGTCGATCTGCCCGCAAGCGGCGATCGAAGTGCATCTCCACCCACCACCCCTGACGAGGAGCCTCCCCGTGCGTGACGATCTAACCCTCAAGAAGCATCCAATCAGAGGCGCGATATTCGGGCTAATCGCTGGGCTTGGAATAGCGCTCTTGCTGATAAGTCATTCCGTGATGTTCCTGGGCGGGCTGACGCCTCTGATCACCATTGTCTTCTTCCTGCTATTGGGAATCCTCATCGGGGCCGCTGGGCCAAAACGAAAGTCAAGAACCTAGCCAACGGATAGGGCGGCGCAAGCGGTAGATACTTAACGTTCACGCCCCGGCTAGGAAGGTCCAAAAGTGCAGTGTCCGTCTTGTGGTTCTGAGAATCGTGATGGCGCCGCCTTCTGCGACGAGTGCGGCACCAGGCTCGAATTGCCTGCAGTAATCGAGCCGCAACTCCCTTCGGTCGCCGGTGGGCGGTACACAGCAAGCAAGTTTCTGGGCGAGGGCGGGAGGAAAAGGGTTTTTCTCGCCCAGGACTCCCTGCTCGAGCGCGACGTCGCACTTGCCATCATCAAGACCGAAGGTTTGGACGAACCCTCTGCCGAACGTGTGCGACGCGAGTCCAGGTCCATGGCAAAGCTGGGAGACCACCCCAATGTCGTCACGATCTTCGACGTCGGCGAGGAGGCGGGCGGGCTCTACCTCATTAGCGAGTACATGCCGGGAGGTTCCGTGGAGGACCTTCTGGTCAACTCGGCAAACCGGGGCCTTGCGGTACCAGAAGTGATCCGGATCGGTTCCCAGGTATCAGCCGCTCTGGGTCACGCGCACGAGCGGGGAATCATTCACCGAGATTTGAAGCCCGCCAACATTTGGCTGACGGCCGACGGCACCGCCAAGCTTGGAGACTTCGGCCTTGCTGCCGTGGCCCAATCCTCCAAGATCACTACAGAAGGAATGATGGTTGGGACGGTTGCCTACATGTCCCCGGAGCAAGCAACCGGCAAGCCCTTCGACGTGCGCACCGACCTGTATTCGCTGGGAGCAATGCTCTACGAAATGGCGACGGGCAGGCCCCCCTTCGCAGGTGACGATGTTGTAGCGGTGATCTCCCAGCACCTGAACACGGCACCGGTGTCCCCCTCCTGGCATAACTCCGAGATTCCTCCCGCTCTCGAGGACTTGATCCTTAGGCTGCTTGCCAAGGGTCCTGATGACCGGCCGGCCTCCGCAACGGAAGTGCGTGATTTGCTGGGCAAGCTTTCGACTCACGCCTCGCTGACCGAACAGCGCGTCGAGCTGGCGGAAGTCAATCCTTTGGACAGACTCGCATCCGGAATCTTTGTGGGGCGAGAAGACGAAACCCAGCAACTTCGACGAATGTTTGATTCGGCTTCAGCGGGCTCGGGGGGCATGGGCTTTTTGGTGGGCGAGCCGGGCATCGGAAAAACGCGTACGTCCGAAGAGTTAATGACGTATGCGCGGCTGAAAGGCGCGCAAGTTCTTGTGGGTCGGTGTTACGAAGGCGAAGGCGCGCCGGCCTACTGGCCCTGGATTCAGGCCATTCGTGCGTACGTCCACGACCGGCCCCCGGAAGTTCTTGTTTCCGACATGGGATCGGGGGCCGGTCACATCGCACAAATCGTCTCGGATGTGAGAGATCTCGTCCCAAATGTCGAAGAGCCGGTCGCGGCCGATCCCGAGGTTGCGAGGTTCCAGCTCTTCGACTCGATCGCGACCTTCCTGCGTCACGTTGCTCGGAGACGTCCCCTGACGGTGCTCCTTGACGATCTTCACTGGGCGGATAAGCCGTCGCTGCTGCTCCTCGAGTTCCTCGCGAAGCAGCTTCACGACTCGAGGCTGTTTGTGCTCGGTACCTATCGGGACGTGGAGCTGGGGCGTCAACACCCCCTCGCCCAGACCCTGGCGGGTGTCATTCGTGAACCAAACGTGAGCCGGATTCTGCTGCGCGGCCTGGATGAAGCCGACGTGGCGAGGTACATCGAATTGAGCGCGGGGATCGAGCCTTCGCCGGCACTCGTCAGAGCCATCTTCAGAGAAACCGAAGGGAATCCGTTCTTCATGAGCGAGACGGTTCGACTGCTCGCCTCGGAGAAACGCCTCGAGTCCGACAGCGGGCAGTGGAGCGTGACAATCCCGCAGGGAGTCAAGGAAGTCATCGGACGTCGGCTCGACCAGCTCACTCCGGCTTGCAATGAGATGTTGACCCTTGCGTCGGTGGTCGGACGGGAGTTCGACCTGGCCGTGCTCGAGATGCTCGGCGAGTTTCAAGGTGATGCTTTAGTCGACGCAATCGAGGAGTCACTTGCGGCCAGGGTTGTTCTCGAAGTGCCGGGACCAACCATCAAGTACCGCTTTGCGCATGCCCTTATCAGGGAGACCCTGTATGAGGAGCTCTCCTCGACTAAGAGAATTCGGTTGCACAGGTCGGCCGGAGAAGTCATCGAAAAACTGAGTGCCGATGATCCCGAGCGTCACATCACCGAGATGGCGTACCACTTCTTCGAGGCCGCACCGCTGGGTGAGGTGGACAAAGCGGTGCAGTACGCGCGTCAGGCTGGAGATCGAGCCACGCGACTTCTTGCTTATGAAGAGGCCGCGGTGCAGTACGACCGAGCCCTTCAAGCTCTGGAACTCAAGGACACCCCCGATGATGTAGCCAGGTGCAACTTGTTGCTCGAGCTGGGAAAGTCCCAGACGCGGGCGGGAGCGGCCGAGCATGCGCGGACCACGTTTGGTCGTGCGACTGAGTGCGCGCGGCGTATCGGATCGGGTGAGCTGCTGGCTCAGGCGGCGCTTGGCTCCGGGGAAGTGTGGGTCGAGGCTGGATACGTAAACAAAGACCTGATCGGACTTTTGAACGAGGCGATTGAAGCCCTCGGGGATCAGGACAGCGCCCTGAAGGTCAGAGTGCTGGCCAGAGCGGCCGAGGCCAACAAGTTCGACCCGGACACCAAGCAGTTGGAGATCGATCTCAGTAACGCCGCCGTCGAGATGGGAAGGAGAGTCGGCGACGACGCGGCTCTGGCTCAGGCCTTGTACTCCAAACTCCTGTCCCTCGGAGGGGCTCAGGATGCGGCGCTATCTGAGGAGATTGCCACGGAGTTGATAAGAAGCGCTGAACGAGCGGGGGACATCCAGCAGCGCTTGCTTGGGCACCGGATCCGCGTGACCGCGCGCTTCGAGCTCGGAAACATCGGCGGGGCCAAGAGTGACGCCGATGTGTACGCGCGGCTCGCCGAGGAGGCAAAGCTGCCTCTCTATTTCTGGTTCGCGCATTTGCATCGGGCTACCTGGAGCTTTGCAGAGGGTCGCCTACAGGAGGCGGACGAGCTAGTACGAAGAGCGGTTGCCGAGGGAGTCAAGGCTGGGGATCAAAACGCGCACCGCTTTAGCATAGGCGCCGTCCTAACGGTCGAGTTCGAAAAAATGGAATCGGAGTTCTTGCAAAGCATCGCGCCCATGGTGGTCGAGATGTCTTCGGTATTCCCCTGGCTGGTCGGTCTGAGTGTCTTTGTTGATCATGCCCTGGGCGACACCGAGTCCGCTCGCGCAAAGATGTTGGATCTTCTGACCGACGACTTCAAGAAGGCGTTCGATGACTGGGGCTGGGTGTGGATGCTCGGGCTGCTAACCGAGGTTGCGAGAGCGACAAACGATGCTGCATCCGCGAAGCGCATCTATCCAGCGCTCGAGCCTTTCGCCAATTTCTACGGCATTCCCGGCCTGGCGTACGCCACCAACGGGATAGGGCATCACCACCTTGGAGTGCTCGCGACAACGTACGGCGATTACGACGCCGCCGAGTCACATCTGGAGGAGGCCCTATCCGCTCATTCCAGGGCCGGGTTCGCATACTTCACCGCTCAGACTCACCTTGCACAGGCAGAGCTATGTGCCACAAGAAGCGGGCCCGGAGACGTGCAGAGGGGGCTACGTCTTGCCGGTCAGGTAGCGGACGTTGCGACTCAGTTGAGCCTTCCCCGCACTTTGCAGCGCGCTGTTGACCTGCGCGTTTCCCTCCAAGGCCTCAGTGCAACGGATGTCAGCCGCTCGATTCATGTCATTGCATCGGAGGTTGCCAAGGAACAACCAAGCCTTGCCGAACACGCTTCTCCGGATGGGACAGTGACGATCCTGTTCACAGACATCGAAAGCTCCACCGAGTTGAACGAACGTCTGGGCGATCAGGTGTGGCTGGAGATCCTCGCCGCTCACGATGAGGTCGTTCGGGCTGAAGTCGCGAAGGCAGGAGGCGTGGTGGTCAAATCCCGGGGCGACGGCTTCATGGTGGCGTTCCCGAGTGCCCGTCAGGCGCTTCGCTCTGCAATCGAAATTCAGAAAGCATTGAGTGACCGCGAGCCCGTGGCTCAGGTCCCGATCAAGGTTCGCATCGGTATCCATACGGGTGAAGTGCTTCAGCAGAGCGGGGATTACTTCGGCAGGCACGTCAACTTCGCTTCGAGAATCGCAGACAAGGCAGCCGGGGACGAGATTCTCGTTTCGGAACTGACCAGAGCCCTTGTTGCCGGCTCACCCGAATTCACATTCGGAGACCTGAGGACTGCACCACTAAAGGGGTTCCCGGGGGAGCACGCGATGTCTTCCCTCAACTGGAGCTAGTGGGCCTCTTCTTGGAGGCGGCAGCCTTGACCTCGGGATACATCGCCTCAGCCCATCTCGCGTAACCCCCCGCCGAGGGGTGAAACGCATCCTTGCTGAAGTGTCCGTCGGGACTCTCTCCGAAGTAGCGAGCGGTCCTGGATGCCAGAGGGATAAACGAGATGTCCTGCTCGCTGGCCACGGCTTGGATGGCCCTGGTTACCGCCCTTCCGCGCCAACCCGCGATCGATCGCAATGGTTCGAGAAACGCGCGTGCGCGCATGTCCGGAACTCCCGCAACAACCACCTCGGCCCCCGTCTCCCGTAGCCGTTTGATCGCGGCGGTCAGCTGCTCCCGAATTCTTGGGATCCGGGTGGCGTGAGTTACGTCGTTGGCGCCGATAGCAATCAGCACGACGTCCGGTTTTGTTGCGATGGCGTCATCTACCTGCGACTCCAGGCCCGCGAGCCGGGCTCCCGAAACCCCGAACCCGTCCAGCTCCACTTTGAAGCCGTCCTCACTCAGCCGTTTCGCGAGTCCAACGGGGTATGAAAACTCAGCCGATCCGGCTCCGATTCCTGCCGCCGATGAATCGCCGAGCACCACGAATCTCAGGGGAGCGGAGTTGTCCTGGCCGAAGGTTCCTTTGATCTCGAGGACCGGAGCGACGGGCAGATATTCGCGCCTCAAGGCGATCACGATTTCAATTCCGACCAGCGCCGCGAGTGCGGCGGGCAACAAGGCCAAGCCAACCAGTAGGCGGCGCAATCCATGCGTTCTCACCTTGGGGTTATGTGGATAGGGCCGGCTAAGGGACTCAACTCACCAGCCAGTTGCCGTTCTCCTGTACCAGCTCACCGTCGCAGTAGATCTTTCCGCCGTTCCGCAGGTCTTTCACCATGTCCCAATGCAGTGAGCTGTGGTTGATCCCGCCCGTCGACGGAATGCTTCTTCCCGGCGCCAGATGAACGGTTCCCTGGATCTTCTCGTCGAACAACACATTGCGCATGAAACGGTCGATACCGGGGTTGCACCCGATTCCGAGCTCCCCAAGAACGCGGGCACCTTCGTCTATGTCCAGCGCTTCGATCAGCATCTGCTCCTCAGTTTCTGCAGATGCATCCACGATCCGGCCCCCTTTGAACTCGAGCCGGACTCCCTTGAGATCGCGCCCCGCCCGTGGGACTGGGAACTCGCTGAACGTCACGACGCCCTCGGTGGCGTCTTCGCGGGGGCCGTAAAAGAACTCACCGCCGGGCATGTTGACGCGCCCATCGTCGATAACGGCTTCTCGTCCTTCGAGGCTCAGCATTATGTCGGTTCCCTCACCCACGATCCGCAGCTCTTTTGTGTCGTTGAGCCGGTCGGCGTACTTCTTCATTCGCTCGCCCTCTGTCTTCCAGTCGAGAAGGCACGCTCCGTAGACGAAATCTTCGTAAGCCGAAAGTGACATTCCCGCGTCTTGTGCAAGAGCCGGTACGGGAAAGACGCATGCGAGCCAGGCGACCTCCATGTTGACCACCCTCTCCATGACCGGCTGCATTGCCTTTTGAGAAGCAAACTGTTTATCCGGTGGGATTTCGGAGCCCTCGCGCGTGTTTTCCGGCGCGGAGATCGTGATGAAGGCATCTGCTTCCATTGCGACGCGCTTTTCCAGTTCCGAAACAGTGCTGGCAAGTTCCATGGACGCTTCCTGGAGCCAGCCGAAGGAAGCGGTTGTAAATCCGATCCTTCCCAGGTAATACGCGCCCTTTCGTGCCAGCCTGCGCGCGAGGGCCTCAACGAGCGGGCGGGCCAGGGGGGAGGTGTTGACGAGCACCTGCCAACCGGGCTGAACCCGGATGCACCAATCGATGATGAGATCGGCATACATGCCGACCCTGCCGGTAGAGGTTTGCGTTTCTAACGGCAACCCAGAGATTGGGTTGCTCCCCTTATCTATGGCTGCCCCCTTCTTCCTTCTTTGCCACCTCGACACACTCGATCAGCCTCTTCACGGCCTCGTCGAGGCCAATCTCGTCAAGAGCGGCGCTCTTCTCGAGGTCCTCGATGGTTAGGTAGTCCTCTTTCCCGTGATCCTCATGAGGCAGCTTGCATCCGCACGTCAAACACATGTCCGTTCTCCTCTCTTCAGATCGATTATTCCTCCGGCTCCCGCTTTTCCAAAGCCGGGAACTTTGCCGTCAGGTTTGCGCCGAGCTTGTCCGTGGACCAGGGGGCCGGAGGCGCCATGGTCAGACGGGCGAGTCCAAGAAGGACTTCGTCGTAGTTGACCCTCCATCCCCAGAAGTCCAGCCATGCCTGTTCCCTGTCCTTGCGCAGCGGCAGGTTGTACTCAGC
>DATLOJ010000074.1:0-3979 GCA_035536315.1 Actinomycetota bacterium
GTGAACTGAATGCGGGAGAACTGAAGGTCCAGAGTCGACGCCAGCGTGCGGAGCAACATCGTCTTGCCAAGTCCCGGAACTCCTTCGATGAGCGCGTGCCCTTCGGCGAACAAACATGTGACCACCTGCCTGATCAATGTCTTTTGACCGACGATCACCTTCCCGACTTCGCTCTCGACACGCGAGGCGAGCTTCAGGTAATCGTCAGGGGTCGCGGTCGATCTCATGGAGTCTTTGGCCAACGTCTCTTCCTTCATTCGGGAGGCGGAGCGAGTGATGAGAAGTATCCCCGGACGAAGCTTCTGAGCGACGGTGGGATGGCGAGAGTGTCGACGGTTCGGGCCGCCCGCGCAGACCAGGCCGGGTAGACCGACCTGTAAGGAACGAGGATCTCGCCGGTTGCTCCGGCCCCCTTCTGTGTATCGACCGTCGTCTGCCTGCCGGCTTGCTGCTGCCCCTCGGCCCGCAGCTTCTCCGCAGTCTCTGCGCCGTAGATCGGATCGAAGACCGGCGACTCGCCGACATCCGTGGATGCGTTGTTGCCGCTGCCGTTTGGCGTTCCCTGCCCGCCGGTAGCTCCCCCGCCCTGCGCGGCGTTGCTGCCCCCAACCTGACCGGACGGAGCCCCAGCGCCCTGACCCTGGCCGCCTTGTCCCTGGCCTTGTCCCTGTCCCTGGCCCTGTCCCTGTCCCTGTCCCTGGCCCTGACCTTGGCCTTGCCCTTGGCCTTGGCCTTGGCCCGAGTTGCTCTGAGAAAAGCGCGACTGCGACTCCCCCACGGTCGCGCGGGATCCACTCAGCGCATCCTGCGCGCCGGCTCGCTGCGCCGCATCGCGCAGGGCATCCGCAGCCCCTTGCAAGGCCCCCGCGTCCTGTCCGGACGCAATCGCAGATGCCGCGTTCGCAAGCGCCTCGGCAAGGCCGGGATCCAACCCGCTCAATGAAGATGCGAGGTCCCCGAGCCGCGCTGCAGCATCGGCTCGTTCCGGCTCGCTCAGCTGCGCGAGCTGTTCTGCAAGCTGCTTCAGCTGCTGCTCGGCATCACCCGACAGACCGGCGGCAAGAGGGTTCTGCTGCAAGGAGCGGTTGAAGCTGTTGGTCAGAGTGCGACTTGCCGAGTCGGGCGTGCGAGCAAGCGCGGCGAGTCTTCCTTCGGTTCGCGCTGCGGCCTCCAACCCTTCCTTCGTCGACTTCGCCTGCTCGAGCGCCGACGCAAGGCTCTGAAGCTCTTTCACGATCGCTTCCTTCTGCGCCGGGTCGATGTCGGCTGCTTTGACCCTGGCCGCCTCGGCCCGCAGCCTCTCGGCCTCGGTCTTCAAAAGGGCCTGCTCCGATTCCCGCTGCGCGATCGCCTCGTGCTGTGCGTTCGGGATGTAAATGAGGGCCCCGGCAATGAGAAGGACGGCCAACGCGGTAAGAGCGCGGCGCTGGGGGATACGAAGCGGCGCTGCAGCCCTTACCGGTTGACCGGCGATCCATTTGTCGGTGAAGCGGATGAGCTCGGATCGCAAACCGCGGGCCGGCCCCGAACTGAGCTCGTTGGTGGTCGAGATTCGATCGGCGGCTGCAAGGTCGTTGTCGGCAGCTCTTGCCGCAAGATCCTCCGGCAGTGCGCGCGACCAGCCCCACATGAATCCGCCGACGAGCGAGATGAGGACGATGTAAACGCTGGCTATCGCCTCCCATCCAAGCGGCAAGACGCGCGCAAGCAACAGAATCGCAACACTCAATCCGGCCCCCGCGATCACTCCGGCAATCGCACCGCCAAGCCCACGCCGCACGCGAATTCTTCTGCGCACTTGCGACAGCCAGGGTCTCAGCCTCTCTGCGGATTCGGTGGTCATTCCGGTGTCTTACCCAAAACGAACTTCGGGCTCGGAAGCCGAAGTCTGAGGGTCGTCAGCATGACGAAGAGCGCGGTGGCCGCCACCATCAAGACCACGAATACGGGCCAGACGGGAAGGCGGAATGGTTCGGCTCTCTCCTCGGCCGGCTCTTGAAGGATGACCTCCCCGTTGGGGCCAAGCTGCGCTCCTTCTTGGAATTGATCATTGGGCCTGTCCACAAATTGAGCGATCCCCGAAAGGAGGCTGACCTCGAGTCCCATGGAGCGTTCATCGGTCGCAGCATCGGCGAGCGCTACCAGCGGATTTACAAACAGAGACACGGGCCTCGACTGCATGACCGGTTCGGCGCCGAAGCTGCCGAGAACGAACGTCTCCAAGAAAAGCAATCCCAGGATGACCACTCCATACAGGAATGTCATGAGGTAAGCCAGGACCGTTGATGCTTGTGAGCGCCTGGCAACGGATGAGAAGTAAGTGGACATAGCGACGATGAACACCGCAAACGACGTGATCACGAGCAGACTCTTGAGCACCTGCCAAACGTTTACTCCCCCAAGGACGATCGGCACCATAAGCAAAGGAACAATCGCGACGATCATGAGCAGGAGAAACGCAGTCGATGCTCCCAGCTTGCCGAGCGCGATAGATCTCGGTCGCAGCAATGTGATCTGAAGCAGATGCAGGGTTTTCCTTTCCTTCTCCCCCGAGATGGATGCCGACGCAAGCCCGGGGGCGATGAACGCCACGAGCATCAGCAAGAAGCCGAGTATCCACTCGAACATGATCCGCCCAAGGGCCACGCTCGTGAAGCCACCTCCCGAAAAGATGCCCGACTGCTGGAAGAACTCGAGTGCCACGCGGTAGATCAGGTAGAGCACCCCGGCCATCAAGCCGACGAAAACGCTTATGAGAATCGAGGAGCGGGCGGCGCGCATCCGCTCCTTGATCTCCCTGTCCAGGACCGGGTTGAACGTGGAGATGAACCGCTTCTTGCCGCCTTGTTCTGGCTCGGCGATGGGCTCGGAGATCGGCTCTGCGCTCACTGAACAATTCCCTTTGTCGTCTTCATGAATATCTCTTCGAGGCTGGCCCTGGTCTGGGTGAACTCCACGATTCGAAAACGCTTTTTGATCAACCTGCCGAGAAGATCCGAAGCCTCGTTATCGTCGCCACCAATTGTGATCTCAAATCGCCCCTCTACGAGCGCTGTATCGATAACGGATGGATCCTCCGAGAGCGTCTTCAGAACCTTGTCGGGGTCGTAGCCGTCTGCCAGCCTCATCGAGTAGGCGAGCACCGGGCGCGCTTCCGCCAGCATCTGCGACGGCGGGCCCTGAACGAGGAGCTTTCCGGCCTCGAGTATCCCGATGTCGGTGCACACCTCCTCGAGCTCCGAAAGGATGTGAGAAGAGATCAAGACGGTCTTGTTCATCGACTTCAATTCGAGAATCATCTCTCTGAGCTCCACTCGCGCGCGCGGGTCGAGGCCGGATGCGGGCTCATCGAGTATCAACAGAGCAGGGTCGTGAATGAGCGCCCTTGCGAGTCCCAGCCTCTGTTTCATCCCACGCGATAGGGACTCCACAAAGTCTTCGCGCTTGTGCCCCAGGTCCACGAGCTCGAGAAGGTCGCTGATCAACCCGGCCCGGCGCACAACGGGAACCTTGTAAGCCGCAGCGAAGAAATCCAGGTACTCACCAACTCTGACGTCGTCGTAGACGCCAAAAAAGTCCGGCATGTAGCCCATCAGACTCCTGACCGACATCGGATCGTTGATCGGATCCTCGCCGAATATGCGGGCAACACCTGCGGTCGGTTGCAGCATTGTCGCGAGGATCGAAAAAGCCGTCGTTTTCCCCGCTCCGTTGGGCCCGACCAGTGCGAACACCGATCCCGCCGGGACGGAAAGGTTCAGATCGCCTAGCGCTGTGAGATTTCCGTACACCTTGGTAAGGCCCACCGTTTCGATCGCGGGGGCCGCAACTTCAGCGGCTGCGGGGATGGACTCCTGGGCGACGCTCATCGCACCTCCGGCTCGATACCGAGCGCGATCAAGCGAACCAAGGGGTTCTGTTGGGCATCTATCCGGATGAAGGTCGAGCCGGAAGGAGAGATGACGCTGAGGGGCACCGG
>DATLOJ010000075.1:0-43027 GCA_035536315.1 Actinomycetota bacterium
CGATTGCGGCGCTTCACGGGCAAACGCAAATCAGCGACCAGCATGTTCTGGAGGCGATGCAATTCAGGAGCATGACGTGGCAGACATGAACGTTATGAAGCTGAGGCCAAGCTCACCCGGCTATCCGAAGCTCTTGCTGGAGACAGCCGACCCTCCTTCGACTCTGTTCGTTACCGGCCAGCCGTTGGACCAGGCCCCTCACATAGCCGTGGTGGGGACCCGCCGGCCCACACGTTACGGACTCGACGTTGCGCGGATGCTCGGCGCAAAGCTTGCAGCAGCGGGTGTAGTCGTGGTCAGCGGTCTGGCCCGGGGAATCGACACCGCTGCGCATATTGGAGCCCTCGAGACCGGCAAGACGGTGGCCGTCCTTGGGTCCGGTGTGGACGTGTGTTATCCGAAGGGGAATCGACGCGTTTACGACCGGATTCTCACATCTGGATCGGTTATCTCGGAGTACGCGCTGGGCCAGGAGCCGCTCCCATGGAACTTTCCGCGCCGCAACAGGATCATCGCGGGCATGTCCCTTGCGGTCGTCGTCGTGGAAGGCCGCCACACCGGGGGAGCCATGATCACGGCCAGACTGGCAGCCGAAGCCAATCGTGAAGTCTTTGCGGTACCGGGCTGCATTCATTCGGTTCAATCTGAAGGGCCTCACGCTCTCATCAAGGACGGTGCGCGAATGGCTCTATCGGCAGAAGAAATCCTTGCCGAGATCGGAGTGCTGCCCGCAAAACCTGACGAGCTGCCACTTCTCTCACCAGACGAGTCGCGAATCGTCAATATGTTGCAGGCGACCGCGCAGCACCTTGATGTTCTCGCCGACGCAGCCGGCCTTCCGGCCTCCTCCGCCGCCGCGCTGCTTGCCCTTCTGGAACTGAAAGGCGTTGTGTCGCGCTCTGCCGGGGGCCGGTTTGCGATGTCGCCGAGCTTCGCCGCCCGCCTCGCGCACCACAGATCTTGAAGACGCCTGTCGCCGCAACGACTCACTTTGTGCAGCGAGTTAGACCACTTGAATCGTGCAATTGAGTCCCTTTTCAGTGCATTTCGGGGGAGAGCCCAAGGTTTCTTGGAATGCCGGGGGTAATGACGGGGATTGACCCTAAGATTGATAGACATGCCAAAGCTCAAGCAGCCCAAAGCCACACCCGCAAAAAGGGTGGATCTAACCGATCCATCCATCCGGGACGTCAACGAGGTGTGGCAGGAGTACAAGCGAACCGGCTCAAATGCCCTCAGGGACAACCTGATCGTTCACTACGCTCCGTTGGTCAAGTACGTTGCCGGCAGGGTCTCCTCAGGACTGCCCTCTCAGATAGATCAAGCGGACCTGGTCTCGTACGGAATGTTCGGGCTCATCGATGCGATCTCGAAGTTCTCGCTCGACAGGGAGATCAAATTCGAGACCTACGCCATCAACAGGATCAGGGGAGCGATCATCGACGAGCTCCGCGCGATCGACTGGGTTCCGCGTTCGGTTCGATTCAAGGCCAGGGAGCTCGAGCGCACGATGGCGGATCTGGAGAACAAGCTTCGACGGACACCCACCGACAAAGAGCTTGCCGACGGGATGAATATGTCGATCAAGGAGCTTCGAAACATCTACACACAGCTTTCGTTTGTTTCGATTGTTGCCCTCGACGAGCTGATGATGGTCGGCAGCGACCGCGGAGAGGTGGTTTCTCTGGTCGACACCATCGAGGATCCGTACGGGGAGGACCCGGTAACCCTTTTCGAGTCCGAAGAGATGAGGGGAATCCTCGGAAACGCGATAAACCAGCTGACCGATAGGGAGAAGGTCGTGGTGACTCTCTACTATTACGAGGGTTTGACCTTGGCCGAGATCGGCCAGGTCCTCGGAGTTACGGAGTCACGAATCTGTCAGATGCATACCAAGGCTGTGCTTCAGCTGAGAAACCGTCTCGCCGAGACGAGGGCGGATTAAGCGGCCTAGTGGCTAGGCCCCCGCGACGCGAGGGGCGAAAACCCATTACACTTCCGCTGCGCTCAACCGGGCGTAGCTTCCACTAAATCTTCAGGTCCACCGCAACGGTGCCCGCACGACGGCAAGGCCGGCGGAGGGTAGGTGGTCCGAAGGGTGACACAAGGTGTCGCCGTAACCGGAAAGGAGGCGGTTTTGGCCGTCGTAACACTCAAAGAGCTTCTCGAGGCGGGGGTCCACTTCGGACACCAGACCCGCCGATGGAACCCCAAGATGCGCCGCTTCATCTTCACGGAGCGAAACGGCATCTACATCATCGATCTTCTCAAGACCTTGGGCGGCATCGAGGCCGCATATGAGTACGTTCGCGACCTTGCGGCTAAAGGCGGCAGCGTTCTGTTCGTCGGCACGAAGAAGCAAATCGCCGACGCCGTAGCAGCCGAAGCAAAGAAGTGCGGGATGCCGTACGTCAACTACCGCTGGCTCGGCGGAATGCTCACCAACTTTCAAACCATGTACCGCAGAATCCTGCGGATGCGCGAGCTGGAGACGCAGGAAGCGCAGGGAATTCTCGACGAGCTGCCGAAGAAAGAAGCTCTGCGCCTCCGCAACGAACTCGACAAGCTGCAGAAGAACCTCGAGGGAATCAGAGAGCTCAACAGGCGGCCCGACGCGGTTTTCATCCTCGACACACGCAAGGAAGACATCTGCGTCCGCGAAGCCAAGAAGCTCGGCATGCCGATCATTGCGGTCGTCGACACCAACTGCGACCCCGACGAGGTGGACTACATCATTCCCGGCAACGACGATGCGATTCGCTCCGGTGCGCTGCTGGCGCGCATCATGGCCGACGCCGTTATGGAAGGTCTCAACCGAAGGCCACCCGAGGTTATTGCGGCAGCAGAAGCCGCAGCAGCATCTGGAATCACGCTGACTGCCGGCGGTGAGGAGCCTCCGGCCGAGTGGGAGATCATGCTTGCGCAACAGGAGGCCGACAACCTTCGGCGCGCGAAGGACGAGATCGTCCCAGAGCCGGTCAAAGCCGAGGAGCCTCCTCCGACGGAGGACCGTTACCAGGCCCTGCTCACCGACGAGCCGCTTCCTGGTGAGGACATCGAGGAAGAGCTGAAGCGCAAGTACAAAGAAGAAGAGGAAAACCGCAGACGATGAGCGACGAGCGAAAGATAACGGCGGCGGAAGTCAAGCAGTTGAGGGACGCCACGGGAGCCGGCGTAATGGACGCCAAGCGCGCGCTTGGCGAGGCCAACGGCGACTTCGAGGGAGCAAGGGACTTACTGAGGCAGTGGGGGCTGGCGGGCGTCGAGAAAAGAGCGGCGCGCCAGGCAGCGGACGGAATGGTCGCTCACTACCTTCACCAGGTGAACCCAGAGCTGCCTGCCAAACTTGCAGTACTGGTGGAGCTGAACTGCGAGACCGACTTTGTCGCAAAGACGCCCGAGTTCAAAGAGCTAGGGCGCGACATTGCGATGCATGTTGCTGCAGAGGAACCGCGCTGGGTGTCTCGCGAGGAAGTTCCCCAAGAGTTCATCGATAAGGAGAAGTCGGTCTTGCTCGGATCGGAAACGGTCAAGGGTAAGCCGGAGAACGTTGTCGAAAGGATCATCGAAGGGCAGCTGAATTCGCTCCTTACCGGCAGGGGAGGGGTGTTGCTCGAGCAGAAATTCCTAAAGGACGAGTCCGGTAAGAAAACGGTCGCCGACGTCATCGGGGATTTGGCCGCGAGCGTGAAGGAAAACATCGTCGTTCGCAGGTTCGTTCGCCTCAAGGTGGGGGAGGAGTAATCGTGAGCCTCTCGCTTCCGAAGCCGAAGCCCGTCCGTTGACGCGGCCGGCGTATCACCGAGTCCTTCTAAAGCTGTCCGGCGAGGCGTTTGCCGACCCGAGTATCGGATTTGGAATCGACGCCAAGATTGTCAAGAGCCTGGCCAAGCAGCTGGCAGAGGTTCAAAACTCAGGTGTCCAAATCGCCGTAACCGTTGGTGGGGGCAACATCTTCCGCGGAACTCAGGCCGCCGAGCTTGGAATGGAGCGGGCGCGGGCCGATTACATGGGAATGCTGGCCACAGTCATCAACGCCCTCGCTCTGCAGGACGCCCTTGGACAGGCGGGGGCCGAATGCAGGGTTATGAGTGCGATCTGGATGCAGGAGGTCGCAGAACCCTTCATCCGAGGAAGGGCGCTTCGTCATTTGGAGAAGGGAATGGTGGTCATCTTTGCCGCCGGGACCGGCAACCCCTACTTTTCCACGGACACGGCGGCGTCGGTAAGAGCTCTCGAAATAGGTGCGGAGGCTCTTCTCAAAGGGACAAAGGTGGACGGTGTGTACGACTCGGACCCCGTCACGAACCCCGAAGCGAAGCGGTTCGAGGAGCTCGAATACATCGAGGTCCTCAACCGAGGGCTCAAGGTGATGGATTCGACCGCCATATCCCTGTGCATGGACAACAAGCTTCCAATCATCGTTTTCGATCTGAACAAGGACGGCAACATCAAGCGTGTGGTTTTTGGGGAAAACGTTGGAACACGCGTATCGTCAGAAGGAGCGGCCGTTGGTAGCTGAGAGCATCCTCAAGCAAGCGCAGGACAAGATGAGCAAAGCGGTGACAAGCACAAAAGAAGATTTCTCGACATATCGGACCGGCCGGGCCTCCCCCCACCTTCTCGACAAGATCGAAATCGACTACTACGGAACCAAGACACCGCTGAATCAGATAGCTGGTATATCCGTTCCGGAGGGACGTCTTCTAGTTGTGACCCCATACGACAAGAACACCCTTGGAGCGATCGACAAAGCGATAACGGCTTCTGACCTTGGGATCAACCCGACCAACGACGGAACTGTCATCAGGCTGGCGATCCCGCCTCTGACCGAAGAGCGCCGCAAAGACATGATCAAGTCCGTTCATCACAGAGCGGAGGAGGGAAGGGTCGCCATCCGCAACGTGCGCCGCCACTCAAAGGAAGAGATGGAGAAGATGAAGAAGGACGGCGAGATGTCGGAGGACGAGCTCATGAGGGTGGAAAAAGAACTCCAGAAGCTGACGGACCAGTTCGTCGCACAGGTCGATGACTTGTCCGAGCAGAAGGAAAAGGAGCTTCTCGAGGTCT
The DNA here is from genome assembly GCA_035536315.1 of Actinomycetota bacterium. Lineage (GTDB taxonomy): Bacteria > Actinomycetota > CADDZG01 > JAHWKV01 > JAHWKV01 > DATLOJ01. The sequence continues at coordinate 5,071 of DATLOJ010000075.1, forward strand.
GAGCCGGGGGCCGGACCAATCCTCGTGGACGATCAGGCGCGCGATAGCGGACGCCCCACCGAACACCTAAGCGCGCCGGCCACTCTGGTCGACCAGCCGCTTACTGCCGCTCAGAAGCGAAACCTGAAACGCGCGATCGCAACGGGGCTGACTCTGGCCGCCCTTGTGATTGGGCTTTTGATCATTGGCCCCAAGCCCTTCTACGGCTTCGCCATAGTTGTGATCCTGATAGCGCAAGCCGAGTTCTACAAAGCCGTCCGAAACGCCGGTCACGACCCGGCTACGGCCCTTGGCCTCGTAGCCGGCGCAGTGATGCTGATTGGAGTCTTCACGCGTGGCGAGGCGGCGGCCGGGCTCGTTCTCTTCCTTACGGTGGCCTTCTGCTACATCTGGTACCTGGCCCTCGAGCCGCGCAAGGGAGTGCTAAAGGACATTGCCCTCACCGTCTTGGGAGTCGTTTACCTTGCGGTGCCTGGGTCGTTGGTTGGACTTCTCGCCGCTAGGCACGACGGGCTTCGTGTCGTAATCACAACAATCGCCGCAGCCGCCATTTACGACATCATTGCTTACGCTGCGGGCTCGAAACTGGGGAAGCACCCCCTTGCTCCGTCCATCTCTCCGAGGAAGTCTCGCGAGGGTGCCGCCGCGGCGACGGTTGGGGGGATCATTGGAATCACGACGCTCGCGGCAATCCTCGGCCCCTGGAACGTCACGCAAGCTGTGGTTTTTGCAGTGATGGTTGTGATCCTTGCTCCCCTCGGAGATCTTTTCGAGTCCTTGATCAAAAGGGACCTGGGCATCAAGGACATGGGGACCATCTTTCCTGGCCACGGCGGCGCCCTCGACCGAATCGACGCGATCCTTTTCGTGCTTCCCGCCGCGTATTTGTCCTTGAAGCTTTTCGGCCTTTGACGCGAGTAACGGGATGAGCTTCCTGTTCGAGGAGGACTCGCCGCCCAGGAAGATCACTGTTTTGGGATCCACGGGGTCCATCGGAAAGCAGACCCTGGACGTTGTAAGGGAGCACCCGGACAGGTTCACCGTCGTTGCACTGGCCGCTCACTCCGACGCGTCGACGCTCTTCGAGCAAGCAGCGGAGTTCCACGTACAAACAGTCGCGCTTGAAGGTGAGAGTCAGTCCCGCCCGGACGGAGTGAGTGTCATCACGGGGCCGGATTCCGCCGCAAGGCTCGTGGGGGAATTGGATACCGAAATTGTTCTGAACGCCGTAATGGGTGCGGCTGGTTTGAAAGCGACCATGGCGGCGATCAGCGCCGGACGCACTCTGGCTCTTGCCAACAAGGAGAGCCTCGTCGCCGGTGGTGAAGCTGTCATGTCGAAAGCATCACCCGGCCAGATAAGACCGGTCGACAGCGAGCACTCCGCTTTATGGCAGCTTTTGGACGGCGGCTCGATGGAGGCTGTGGCAAGGGTGATCCTGACATCGAGCGGGGGGCCTTTTCGTGGGTCGAGCAGCTCTGAGCTCGAGGGGGTGACGGTCGAGCAGGCTCTGGCTCATCCGACCTGGGCGATGGGCAGGAAGATCACCATCGACTCCGCAACTCTGATGAACAAAGGCCTGGAGGTAATCGAGGCTCACTTTCTATTCGGACTGACCTACGATGAAATTGATGTTCTCGTTCACCCTCAAAGCATCGTTCACGGACTTGTTGAGCTCGTAGACGGATCGATGCTTGCTCACTCGGCGGTTCCCGACATGCGTTTGCCAATTCAGGTTGCGCTTTCATGGCCCCAAAGGCTTCGGTCCGAACAGCTGCAGAGGATCGACCTGACACAAGCCCCGCTTACGTTCGAAGCCCCCGACACAGAAACCTTCGTTTGTCTCCGGCTGGCATACGAGGCCGGGCGCCAGGGCGATACGTACCCGGCGGCAATGAATGCAGCGAACGAGATCGCGGTGGGGGCATTCCTGGACGGCAAGATCCGACTTCCCGACATCTTCGGCGTTGTCGAGCAGGTGCTCGAAACACATAAACCAACAGAAGCTACGATCGATGCGGTGATTGAACAGGATGCGGTCGCAAGAGATGCAGCCGCCTCGCTAGTCGAGCGAATTGGAGTTTCGCGATGAGTGGTGCCGACGGAGTCATCGCCTTTATCGGGGCCATGCTCCTCATGATCATGGTCCATGAGTACGGACACTTCTCCACCGCCCGTTTGTTCGGAATTCGCGTAGACGAGTTCTTCCTGGGATTCGGCCCCACCTTGTTCTCGTTCCGAAAGGGCGAGACCGAGTTCGGCATGAAGGCGTTTCTTCTGGGCGGGTATGTGCGAATCGCGGGAATGAACCCATGGGAGAAGGTGCCCGACGAGGAGCTGCCGCGAACTTTCGGAGCAAAGCCGGCCTGGCAGCGCGCGATTGTCCTGCTGGCCGGATCTACTACTCACTTCATCATGGCCGCCTTCATGATCTTTCTGATGGCCGGGTTCATTGGCCTTGAGAGCCCGGCGACCACCGTGGGACAGGTGGAAAAGGAGATCGAGGGAAAGCCGGCCCCGGCAGTGGTTGCTGGCCTTCAGAAGGGCGACAAGATCGTCACGATCGACGGCGCTCCGATCAAAACATGGGAGGACATCAGCAACCAGTTTCGAAGCCGGGCGGGGCAGACGATCCCGGTCGAGGTGGAGCGTGACGGCAAGGTAATCGCCCTTCAGATGACCCCGGTGGAGGGCGACGTTCCCCTTGCCGAGGATCCAACGAAGACCGAGCGGGTCGGAAGAGTGGGGATCCGGCCGGAGTTCATCCCTCGCAAAATGCCGATTCCACAGGCGGCCGTCTACTCCGTGAAGGCGACCGGCGCCTTCATCGTCGTGAGTGCGAAAACTTTGCCGACAGTCTTTGGCAAGGACGGCATATCCGCGGTCTTCAGGGCTATTCGGGACGGCGACGACGCGACCGGCCCCCGGCCCGTGGGCCTGGTGGGCGCGGGGAGGGTTACCGCACAACTGACTGCTGCCGGCGAGGCGGAGTCTCTAATCTTTTTCCTCATCTACTTCATCGTTTTCATCGGGGTCGTGAACCTGGTCCCACTTCTGCCGCTGGACGGGGGACACCTGGCGGTTGTCCTTTGGGAGGCCGTCACGCGCAAGAAGGTCGACATGAGAAAGCTGGTGCCGGTATCGGCAGTGGTCATCGGCCTGCTTCTCATCCTGTTCGTCGCCCTGCTCTACCTCGACATCTGGCGTCCGATGCAGTTCTTCTAAACCGGGCTCGCCGGCACGATTAGTAAACTCTTAAACCCATGGCTCTTCCATCGCAAGAGAAGGACTTTGCTTCCTGGTATCAGGAAGTCGTAAAGCTGGCCGAGCTGGCCGAGCCTTCACTTGTCCGCGGGACTCAGGTGATTCGGCCCTACGGCTACGCGATCTGGGAAGCAATTCAGGCCGGGCTCGACCAAAGGATCAAGAAGACCGGCCACGTGAACATGTACTTCCCACTGTTCATCCCTCAGAAGCTGCTGGAAAAGGAGGCCGAACACGTCGAGGGGTTTGCGCCCGAGGTGGCGACCGTCACCCACGCCGGCGGCAAGAAGCTCGATGAGCCGATCGTTGTTCGGCCAACGTCCGAAACGATTATCTGGGCGACGTATGCGAAGTGGATTCAGAGTTACCGCGACCTGCCTCTTCTTTACAACCAGTGGGCCAACGTTGTGCGCTGGGAGTTGCGCACGCGCCTATTCCTGAGAACCACCGAGTTTCTATGGCAAGAGGGCCATACCGCTCACGAGACTGAGGAAGAGGCGACGCAGGAAGCGCACATGATCCTTCTGGATGTTTACCGGGCTGCTCTGGAGGAGGACTTTGCCATCCCGTTGCTGGTTGGGCGCAAGAGCGAGATGCAGCGTTTTCCCGGGGCAGTCGAGACGTTCGCGATCGAAGCCCTGATGCGAGACGGTAAAGCCTTACAGGCCGGAACTTCTCACTACCTCGGAGAGAATTTCGCCCGTGCCTACGACGTCAAGTTCCTCGGCAGGGACGGCAAGGAGCACTACGCCTTCGCGACTTCATGGGGTGTGTCGACCCGGCTTGTTGGGGGTTTGATCATGGCCCACGGAGACAACAAGGGCTTGCGCCTTCCTCCCAAGCTGGCTCCCTATCAAGTGGTCGTCGTCCCCATCTACAAGTCGGAGGACGAGAGAGTCCGCGTGATGGAGGCAGCGCAGCGCATCGCCGAAAACTCCCCGAACCTCCGGATCAAGGTGGACGCAAGAGAGGAGCACAGACCCGGCTACAAGTTCAACGAATGGGAGTTGAAAGGTGTCCCGTTGAGGATCGACATCGGACCCCGTGACCTCGACAACGGCTCTGTTTCGATTGCGCGCCGAGACACGAGTGAGAAGCTCTCGGTTCCCGTGGAGTCGCTGTCTTCGGAACTGCCCCGGCTTCTAGACGAAATTCAGAAAACTTTGTATGACCAGGCCCTCGAGTTTCGCGAAAGCAGGACCTTTCACCCCAAGAGTTACGACGAGCTTCGGCAGGTGATCGCCGACCCTGGAGGGTTTGCAGTCGCATCCTGGTGCGCGAGCCCCGAGTGCGAAGCCAAGGTGAAAGAGGAGACGAAGGCGACCATCCGTGTACTGCCTCTGGACCGCACCGACCCTGACCGCCCGTGCATCGTTTGCGGCGAGTCCGGCGTAGAGGAAGCCACCTGGGCAGAGTCTTACTAGAGATTCACATGAACGTCGCCCCCTACCTCGCCGAATAGGCCTTGGCAAGGTCTCGAATCGCTGCTCCACCGGACGATTACCTTTACCGGCAGCGGCTCACCTATCGGCAGAACCGCCACGAACTGCACTTCGACATCGCGGAAGGTCTCTTCAGTGCTGCAACTATCGACGAAGGCACTCGCTACCTGCTGCGATGGCTGGGCGGCCCGGCCACGCACCCGGTCCGGTCGGTGCTCGATCTTGGATGCGGCTACGGACCGATCGGCATCACGCTGGCAGCGTTCAATGCCGACCGCTCGGTGCTGTGCACGGACCGTGACGCGCTGGCAGTCGAGTATTCAGCGTGGAACGCCAAGCTGAATGGTCTCGACGACCGAGTGCAAGCAATGGCCAGCGTCGGCTTGGACGACGTGCCCGTCGGGCGGCAGTTCGATCTCGTCGTCTCGAACATCCCCGCAAAGGTCGGACCCTCAGCGTTGGCCGAGTTCCTCTTCGGAGGCGTCCCCTGGCTGTCCGACGGGGGGCGTATCGCGGTTGTCGTAATCGATCGGATTCGACCCATGGTCGACGAGTACCTCGAGTCGGCAAGCTGCGAGGTCCTTGACCGCCACGACAACCGACGATACGGCGTTCGGGTATTCAGGCCCACGGGCATGGTGATAGCGCCGAAGGACGACCCATACGATCGGGGGCCTGCTCGTCGGTTCGAGTTCGAGGGCACGTCGTGGACGGTCGTCCCGACCTTTACCCTGCCGGAGTTCGACACTCTCTCGTACTCGACGCAACTAGCCCTTTCGCTTCTGCCCAACGGATCAACGAGGTACGTGGTTGCTGGCGTCGGCCACGGCCACATACCCACGTTCCTCTCGGTTCGGGCGCCACTCGTCCCCTTGTGCATGGTCGATCGCGATCTTTTGGCGCTCCGGGTGGCTCAGGACACGCTCACTCGGCTCGATCGGGAGGTTTCGGTCGAAGTACGTCACGCATCGCGCCCGTCCGATGTCGAGCGGACCGGTGAGGACTGCGTCGTCGTGCGCCTCGACAAACGCGAGCCCGTCGCAGTCACCGCCGAAACAGTTCGTAGGCTTGCTGCGAGCGCCAAAGGCCGTGGCACCACCATCATTCACGGCCGGACAGCGGATGTCGTGCGCGTCCTCAACGTGGTTCGTATATCGGCCAAGCTCGAGGTCTCAAAGGAAGTCCGTAATCGAGGTCACGCCGCCGCGCAGCTCTCCGCTTGACGATAAGAGCGCCAGGCGCCGGTGGGCGTTCGGTCTGCTGCTCTGTGCCGGTCGTCTCCGTCCTTACCCCGGGCAGCGAGCCGAGTTTATGACCGCGTCGGTTTATACTTTCCTGTATTAGGAGCGCCCAGGCGCCCTGACGCTTTGTGCAAAGTGGGCCTTTTTGCCCACTTTTTTATTCACAGAGTGACAATTGTCTCGACGAACAGGAGGTGGAAAGTGGGCCAGCCGGAGGTTTTGCGGGCCCTAAAAGCCACCTTCGAGGCAATCCTGGCCCCCCAGAATCTGGAATTGGTCGATGTTTCCTTTCTCCCGTCCGATCGTGGGCGAATCCTGGAGGTCCTGATCGACCGCGAAGGCGAAAAGCTCTCTCTGGATGAGATTGCGGCTGTCTCGGAGGAGATTTCAAGGGCGCTCGACGTGGACGACCCGATCGAGGGCAGGTACACGCTAGAGGTGGCTTCGGCCGGGATAGAGCGGCCTCTCACCAAGCCGTCCGACTACGTTCGTTTCCAGGGCAGCCAGATCAAAGTGAAGGTCGTTGAGCCCATCGAAGGGCGTCGCAACTTCAACGGGGCAATCCTGTCGAGCAACGAGGATGCCTTTGTCCTCGAGGTCGAAGGTGAAGAAAGAGTCGAGATCCCGTACGACAGCGTGGGCAAAGCCAGGCTCGTCGTCGACTGGGACGCCGAATTCAAACGAGCAAGCCGGGGTCGTAAGACCGGTTGACAGGAGGAAGCTGATGGATCCAATCGATATGGATGCGCTCAAGCTGGTCGAGCGCGAAAAAGGAATTTCGTACGAAAGCGTCGTGCAAGCTTTGGAGCAAGCACTGGCAGCGGCTTACAAACGCTCGCCGGGTGCTGCCGGCAACGAAGCGCGGGTGGAGATCGACAGACGAACGGGACACGTGCGCGTCTTCGCGCAGGAGGGCGACTTCAACGAGGAGACCGGCGAATTCACGATGACCAAGGAGTGGGAGGACACCCCTCCGGACTTTGGCCGCATCGCTGCGCAGACCGCCAAACAGGTGATCCTGCAAAGGATCAGAGATGCCGAGCGGGAGATCACCTACGGCGAGTATTCAGGACGCGAGGGAGACATCGTCACGGCAATCGTTCAGCAGGCCGACCCTCGCTACGTCCTGCTCGACCTCGGCCGGGGGGTGGAGGCCCTTCTTCCCCAGCAGGAGCAGGTTGCGGGGGAGCGGTACGACCACGGTTCCCGCCTGAAGGCGTACATCGTGGAGGTCCGCAGGTCTCCGCGAGGCCCGCAGATCATCTGTTCTCGGACCCACCCCAACCTGATTCGCAAGCTCTTCGAGTTGGAAGTTCCCGAAATCATGGACGGCATCGTTGAGATCAAGGGTGTGGCGCGAGAGGCAGGGCATCGTTCGAAGATCGCAGTGGCGTCCAACGACCCAAACGTCGACCCGACTGGAGCTTGCGTCGGGCCGAAAGGCTCGCGTGTGCGAATGGTGGTGACGGAGCTGCGCGGAGAGAAGGTCGACATCATCGAGTGGTCCGAGGAGGCGGAGAAGTTCGTCGCGAACGCGCTCTCCCCGGCGAAAGTGAAGGAGGTCGTCACGGATTCCGACTCGCAGACTGCAGAGGTAACGGTTCCGGATTTCCAGCTGTCTTTGGCTATCGGCAAGGAAGGTCAGAACGCCAGACTCGCCGCTCGCCTCACCGGATGGAGGGTCGACATCAAGTCCGAGATGCAGATCACCCAGGAAAAGGCCAGGAAGGCAAAGGAAACGGCCCCGCCGAAATCCACGGCCCAGGCCTCCGAGCCCGCCGCACCCTCCGAACCGGCCGCAGAAACCCCTGAACCTGCAGATCCCGCTGCGGAAGGTACGCCCACAAATGGAGAGGCCCGGGCAGAGGCTAACGCCGAGATCAAGCTGCCGGTGGTCGAGGCGGCGGATTCAACAGACCAAGCGGAGCGCACTTGAAGGAAGTGAGTTGCTGGAGGCTCGTAACAAGGCCAGACGCCCGCGCCTACCTACTGGAGTATCTTTTTATCTGCCCGGCTGCCGCCGGACCGACCGTCAACAGAAGCGAGACGTTTGAGTAAGACGCGCGTTCACGAGATAGCAAAGGAGCTGGGGTTGTCGTCGAAGGAGGCGATTGCCAAGCTCGGCGCGCTCGGAATCGAAGTGAAGAGTCACTCCTCCACGCTTAGCGATGACGAGGTACAGCGCCTCCGGTCCTCGATCAACGGTGGTGGGAAGGGCGACGTTACGGCGGCCGTGGAGCCCAAGATCAAGGGCGCAAAGAAGGCCGGGGAAAAGCCGGCCGAGACCAAGAGCGAGGCGGCCCCCAAGCCGAAGGCCAAAGCTCCCGAGGTCGCAAAGAAGGAGCCTGCCGAAAAACTCGTAGAGCCCGAACCTGTGCCGGCCCAGCCTCAGGCAGAGGCGGCCAAGCCTGCAGAAGAGCCGAAGGAAGCCGTCGCCGCCGCCGAGATCCCGGCCCCATCTGAAAACGGTGCCGTTCACATCCCAAGGGGAGCCACGGTTGAAGAGTTTGCAACCCGGATCGGCCGTCCACCCACCGAGATCATCAAACTGCTGCTTCAACTGGGCGAGATGAAGACCATTACGCAGTCGCTCTCCGACGATGCAGTCGAGCTGCTCGGCCATGAGCTTGGAGTTGCCGTGCAGATCGTCTCGCCGGACGAGGAACCCGACGAAGTCGATGCCGAATCGGCGGAAGAGGCGGAGGATCCCTCCCTTCTGGTACCGCGGGCTCCCATTGTTACGGTCATGGGGCACGTCGATCACGGAAAGAGCTCGATACTTCAGCATTACCGCCGCAAAGAGATGCTGTCTCTGGAGTCCGGTGGGATCACGCAGGCAATCGGGGCTTACCGAGTTCACGACACTAAGGCACGTGTCGTCACATTCATCGACACACCGGGACACGAGGCGTTCACACAAATGCGTGCTCGCGGCGCGCAGGTCACGGATGTTGCGATCCTGGTTGTGGCAGCCGACGACGGAGTCCAGCCCCAAACGGTCGAGGCGCTCGACCATGCTCGCGCGGCGAAGGTGCCCGTGATGGTTGCGGTCAACAAGGTGGACAAGCCGGAGTCGGATCCCATGCGTGTCAGGCAGCAGCTAGCGGAGCTCGGCCTGCAGCCGGAGGAGTGGGGCGGCGAGACAGTCTTTGTCGACGTCTCCGCGAAGGCGGGCACCAACATGGACGATCTCCTTGAAATGATTCACCTGGTCGCCGACCTTCAGGAGCTCAAAGCCAACCCCAACGCTCCGGCCCGGGGAGTTGTGATCGAGGCCCATCTGGATAAGGGCCGGGGTGCGGTTGCCACGCTCATAGTTCAAAAAGGAACCATCAAGGTCGGTGATCCGATTGTCGCGGGCAGCTCATGGGCTCGCGTAAGAGCCCTTTCGGATGAGGTTGGAAAGCAGATCAAACAAGCCGGACCAGCCGAGCCTGTGCTTGTTACCGGATGGAGCAAGGTCCCGGCAGCGGGAGATGGATTCCGAACTGCTTCAGATGAGCGTGAAGCAAAGCACAGCGCCCAGGAACGCGAGGCTAAGCACCGTCAAGCGGAGTTCGTCGCTGGAGGTAGAACTGCAACCCTCGAGGACCTTCTTTCCAAGACCAGGACTGGCGAGATCCCAGAGCTTCGCTTGATCGTCAAGGCCGACACTCAGGGTTCGATCGAAGCGCTGGTCGATTCGATCAACAAGATGGATCAGACGATCGTGAGGACAACCGTTTTGCGCCGGGCTGTGGGCGCAGTCAACGAAAACGACGTGACGCTAGCTCAGGCGTCAGGCGCCATCGTCGTCGGCTTCAATGTTCGTCCGAATGCCGAGGCACGTCAGCTCGCTGAGAAGGAAGGCGTCGACCTTCGCGTTTACGAGGTTATCTACCAGCTTCTCGAGGACATCGAAAAAGCCACGAAGGGCCTGCTGGCACCTGTTGAGGAGGAAGTGATCCAGGGAGCGGCGGAAGTAAGAGCAACCTTCAAGATCCCAAAGGGCGTCGTCGCCGGTTCGTACGTAACCGAGGGCGTTATGCGCCGCGGAGCCCGGGCGCGGCTCATCAGGGATGGGACCGTTATTTACACCTCAGACATTTCTTCACTGAGGCGCTTCAAGGACGATGTGAGAGAAGTCGCCGCAGGGTATGAGTGCGGCATCACGATCACGGGGTACACCGATATCCACGAGGGGGATGTCGTGGAAGCCTTCGAAATTCGAGAGGTCGCTCCGGAATAAGAGACGGGGGCACCGTTGTACGTAGGAATGGCCCGTTACGACTTCGTGGTTCCCGGTTCCACCTCACTCAAGGACAAGAGGCGCGTCGTGAGGAGCATGACTGCATCGGTTCGTGCCAAGTTCAACATTTCCGTAGCGGAGGTGGACCATCAGGATCTGAGGCAAAGAGGCGCAGTGGGCTTGTGCTGCGTTTCCAACTCCTCGTTTCACGCAAGGAAGATGCTGATGGAAATCGAGAGGTTCGTTAGAGGTCAGTACGAGATCGAGATCGTAGACGTTTACACGGAGGTCACTACGCCTGATGCCTAAGAACTACCCCCGTTCGGAGCGCGTGGAGAGACTTGCCAAGGAAGTCCTCGGTGAAGCCATCCAGGAGCTCAAGGATCCCCGCGTCGGATTCACGACGGTGACGGCCGTGAAGCTGTCGCCGGATATGCGTCACGCGCGCGTATTCGTTAGCGCCCTTGGTACCGACGAGGAGAGGGAGGCGACCATGGAGGGTCTTCAGCGGGCTGCCCCTCATCTCCGGTCGGTACTCGCGCACGAGGTCCGGCTGAGAAAGATGCCCCAGATCGAGATTGTGGAAGACAAAACTGCGGAGCAGGGCGACCGTCTCGAACGACTATTGAGAGGCCTTGGAGTGTCGCAGCCACCTGAGGTGGAGAAGCTCGAGGATCCCGAGGAAGAGCAGCAGTGATCAACGAGAGCGAATGGGATCGCGCGCTTGCAATGATTGCGGACTCGACCAGAGTCGCAATTTGCTGTCACGTCAATCCAGACGGTGACGCGCTCGGTTCAATGCTCGGGCTCGGTAGTTTCCTCAGGCGCCGGGGAAGCGCCGTCTGGATGAGCTGGGGGGCCGAGGCACCCTTCCCCCCGCTCCAGTACACGTTTCTTCCCATGCTCGACGAGGTGACTGCCGTGGGCTCGATCCCGGAAGACATCGGCCTGTTCATCGCCATCGACTGTGCAGACGTCGAACGGCTCGAGCTTGCAAAGCCCAAGTTCGAGAAAGCTCCGGCCCGAATGAATATCGATCATCATGTGACCAACGTTGGCTACGCGGATGTGAACCTCGTCGACGCGAATCGCGGATCCTCATGTGAAATTGCGTACGAGCTTCTTACAAGGATTGGCGGGGAGCTGACGTCAGATGAGGCAATGTGTTTGTACACCGGCATCGTCACGGATACCGGCAGGTTCCAGTACTCGAACACAAGCCCAGGGACTCTTCGAGTGGCCGCCGAACTACGGGAGTTGGGAGTCGACCATGAGCGCGTCTCCACCGCCGTCTACGAGTCACTTAGCTTCGAGTTTCTAAAGGTTCTTGGCATTGTTCTGTCGAGAGCGAAGATGGAGAACGGTTTCGTCTGGAGCTTCGTCAATCAGGAAGACCTTGGGGGCCTCTCGCTGGATGAGACGGAGAATTTCATCGATACCCTTCGCGGCGTGCGCGGCTGCCGGCTGGCAGCCTTCATCAAGGAACAGCCCGAGGGCGGATACAAGATTTCTCTCAGATCTCACGGCGACGTGGATGTGGCGGCAGTGGCTTTGGACTTTGGCGGCGGGGGCCATGCACGAGCGGCCGGATTCAGTGCCGACGGCCCCGTCGAGGCTCTTGCCGCAAAGATCAAGGAGCGGGCGGCCGTTCGATGAATGAAGGGGGGCCGAACGGCCTTCTGGTGGTCGACAAACCCGGAGGCCCCACATCGCACGATGTCGTGCAGTCCGTAAGGCTAGCCCTGGGAGTAAAGCGCGTCGGTCACGCGGGGACACTCGATCCATCGGCTACTGGGGTCTTGCTGGTTGCAGTGGGCAGGGCGACTCGCCTCGCGGCGTTCCTGCAGAACCTTCCGAAGGTCTACCGGGGAAGAGTGCAGTTCGGTGTTACCACCAACACGCAGGACGCCGACGGCGAAACAGTTGAAGAGAGGCCGTGCGGGTTCTCGTTACAGCAACTAGAGGAAACGCTCGAAGCTTTCCGGGGGCCGATTCTGCAAACTCCCCCGATGGTGTCCGCACTAAAGGTCGGGGGGGAGGCGCTTTACAAAGCGGCTCGTCGGGGCGAAGAAGTGGAGAGGAAACCCAGGCAGATCCGCATTTACGAGCTCGAGTTGGAGAACGCCGACCTCGACAACTGGCAGGCAACCATCCGTGTCGCTTGCTCCAGCGGGACTTACATCCGAACACTTGCTGCCGATATTGGTGACCGGCTCGGGTGTGGGGCTCACATAGCCTCCTTGAGACGGCTGTCGGTCGGATCGTTCACCGAAGAGCACGCCGTTTCACTTGATGCGTTGTCCAGCGACCCGCGTTCGCATCTGCTTCCGCCGGTCGAAGCCATGCGTGACTTCCCCAAGATAGTTGTGGATTCCGAAGGCATGTCCGCGGTGTCGCACGGGATGTCTCTCGAGATGGGAGACGACACGAGGCCCGGCGAGATCTCGGTGTCGGCGATTCAAAGATCCAAGGACAGGCCCCCGCACGAGGCGGGCATGACAGCCGGAATTCCGGTCGCGGTGGTTGGGCCTGAAGGAAATCTGCTCGCCGTCTATCGAAAGACGAGGGGGCAGCTGCGCCCAGCGGCCGTACTCACATGAAGTTGTACCGCTCGCTCTCGGAAATCCCGGCCCGTCTCTCTCCCTCGGCGATATCAGTAGGCAACTTCGACGGGGTGCACAGAGGCCACCTCAAACTGATCAACCGGTTGCTAAAAATCGAGGCTTCGGGAGGCGGAACACCGAGCGTGCTCTCCTTCGATCCCCACCCGCAACAGGTGTTGAGGGGAGTGTCACCGCCCGCTCTTACAACGACCGAAGCGAAGATCAGCCTTTTGAAGCAAGCCGGCGTCAAGAGAGCATTCATCCTCCCGTTCGACGAGGAGTTCTCGAAGCTCGAACCGGAGGACTTTGCATCAACGATTCTGGGTGAGCGGCTGAATAGCAGGGCGGTCGTGGTCGGTGCGAACTTTCGTTTCGGCAGATTCGCCCGCGGCGACGTGACGATGCTGAGAGATCTCGGCAAGCGAGCCGGCTACAAAGTGGAGGGGGCCCCTCTCGTGAGGGTCGGGGGCCGTACGGTCTCGTCGACTGAGATCAGACATGCCATCGAGGCCGGTGAGCTGAAGTGGGCGAACCGCGCTTTGGGCCGCGCGTACCGGGTCGGCGGAACTGTTGTTACCGGCGCAAAGCGCGGTCACCAACTGGGCTTCCCAACCGCCAACCTGAGTCCCGATGCCAACGTGTGCCTGCCTTCAGAGGGTGTTTATGCGGGCAGGGCGGTCTCAGGAAGAGATTCCTACAAGGCGGCCATCAGCGTGGGGATCAATCCCACTTTCGGCGACGGAAAGCTCTCAATCGAGGCGTTCATTTTGGACTTCAAGGGTGACCTGTACGGAAAGTGGCTGGATCTCGACTTCGTCGCCCGGATTCGCGGTCAAGTCAGGTTCGAGAGCGCTCAATTGCTTGCTTCGGCCATGTCCCAGGACATCAAAGCCGCGAACAATCTTCTGGATAGAAGTTCCCTATAGAGATCGGCCGTCATAGGTAGCATTCGGGTCTGGACAAAAGTCCCTTACCAAAAACCCGCCGCCTTCCGATACTTGAAGTAGGAGGAAGCGGCGGTGTTCAAATTTTGTCCAGCTTGTGGGTCGGGCGATGTTGTCCTGTATGAAGACCCCCATTTGGACTGTTGCTGCCTCGAATGTACGTTCATGTGGCACCAGGAACGTGGCCGGATCAGGGTCACGGTCAGGCTGATCAAGGCAGTTGCCAAGCTGCGGCTTCACTCCCGCGATCACCACGGGATATCCGCAGCGTAAGTCTCGCTGTCCGGCTACGACCCCTCGGGGGTGGTACCATCTGTGGAACCTACCTGGTAACTACTGAAATAAGGCTTATGCCACTCGAACCCACTCAAAAGACCCAAATCATCGCGGAACACGCCAAGGCGCCTGGGGACACCGGCTCGCCTGAGGTGCAGATCGCGATCATGTCTACCCGGATCAACGAGATAAACGGCCATCTTAAGGATCAGCCTTCGGATCACGCCGCTCGCCGGGGGCTTCTACGCCTGGTAGGGCGCAGGGGCAGGCTTCTGGAGTACCTGCGCCGTAAGGACATAGAACGGTACCGGGATATCTCCCAGAAGATGGGTATAAGGACCAAGAAGGGGGGCACCGCCTAGAGCCAGAACCATTGCAACGCAAACCACTGACACTGAAGCCGGACGGCTACTTTTAACCAGTTATCAGTTGCGAGCGCTCAACTCGATTGAGCCTTCACAACTGACAACTGGGAAGGCCGTCAGCTTCTCCAAAATTGGAGACTGATATATGGACAACACTTCTATTCATCAAGTTGAACGAAAAATCGGCGAGCCCGTTTACCGCCTTGAAACCGGCCGGCTCGCAATGCAGGCCGATGGCGCGGTGCACGTTCAGTGTGGCGAAACCACGCTGCTCGTTGCGGCAACGGCTGCCAAGAAGCCGAGAGTGGGAACGGATTTCTTCCCTCTGACCATCGACTTCGAGGAGCGGATGTACGCCGCCGGCAAGATCCCGGGAGGGTTCTTCCGTCGAGAGGGCAGGTCTGGGGAGAAGGCAATCCTCAGCGCAAGGCTTCTCGACCGGCCACTGAGGCCATGTTTCCCGGACGGGTTCCGCAACGACGTTCACGTCGTGGTGATCGTCCAGGCCGTGGACCAGATCAACCCGCCGGATGTTCCCGCCATCAACGCTGCTTCATGTGCGCTGATGCTGTCCGGCATCCCCTTCGACGGGCCAGTGGGAGCTTGCAGGCTTGCTCACGTTGACGGTAACTGGGTGGTCAACCCAACTTTCCAGCAGTCCGAGGATGCAACTTTCGAAATCGTTGTTGCCGGAAGGCGCAATGAAGAGGGAGTTGCCGACATCCTCATGGTGGAGGCGGGAGCCACGGAAAAGGCCTTGGACCTGATCGCTGACGGCGCGCCGGAAGTTACGGAAGAGGTAGTTGCCGGAGGTCTGGAAGAGTCCAAGACCTGGATCCTCGAGGCAATCTCGGCGCAGGAAGAGCTCGTTGCCAAAGCGGGCGTCAAAGAGCAGACGAAGAAATTCGTCATCGAGACCACAGCCGCCGACGACATACTCAGCCGCGTTAAAGAGCTTGTCGGTGAACACGTTGGTACGGCTCTTCAGATTTCCGACAAGGAAGCGCGCGAGCACGAGATCGAAGAGATCGCCGCTTCGCTCACTGAAGCAACTGCAGCTGAGTACACAGAACGTTCCGACGAGGTGACGGCTGCTTACCGGAAGCTGACGAAGAGCATGGTGCGCGACCGAATCGTGAATGAAGGTGTTCGCATCGACGGCCGCGGAGTCAAAGACATTCGTGAGATCACGTGCGAGGTTGGGCTGCTTCCCAAGGTTCACGGCACGGGACTTTTCACAAGAGGACAGACGCAGGTCATGTCGACCGTCACGCTGGGGATGCTCAAGATGGAGCAGATGCTCGACGATCTGGGGCTCGCCGAATCCAAGCGGTATATGCACCACTACAACGACCCGCCCTTTTCATACGGAGAGGCCGGATTCATGCGAGGGCCAGGCCGCAGGGCCATAGGTCACGGCGCACTTGCAGAAAAAGCGTTGCTTCCCGTCATTCCGAACGACGAGGAATTTCCTTACGCGCTTCGTGTCGTGAGTGAGGTTCTGTCCTCGAACGGATCGACTTCCATGGCCAGTGTCTGCGGTTCGACGCTGTGTCTGAT
The DNA here is from genome assembly GCA_035536315.1 of Actinomycetota bacterium. Lineage (GTDB taxonomy): Bacteria > Actinomycetota > CADDZG01 > JAHWKV01 > JAHWKV01 > DATLOJ01. Next base: position 20,994 of record DATLOJ010000075.1, read on the forward strand.
GGACGCGGGTGTTCCCATCAAGGCCCCCGTCGCTGGAATTGCGATGGGGCTTATCAAAGAGGGGGACAAGTTCGTCACCCTCACCGACATCCTGGGGGCCGAGGACGCCTACGGCGACATGGACTTCAAGGTTGCCGGCACCGAGACGATGGTGACCGCACTTCAGCTGGACACCAAGATCACCGGAGTGCCTTCGGAGGTTCTGGGTGCAGCGTTGGAGCAGGCCCGTGAGGCTCGACTGTTCATTCTCAACAAGATCAAAGAAGCACTGCCCGGGCCGCGTGAGGAGCTAAATCAAAACGCACCCCGGATCATCGCTTTCAAGGTTCCCGTCGAGAAGATCGGAGAGGTCATCGGCCCGAAGGGCAAGAAGATCAACGAGATCATCGAGCGCACGGGAGTCGAGATCGACATCGAGGACGATGGCACCGTCCGAATCGGTGCCCGCGAGAACGGACCGGCCGAGGAAGCGCGCAGGATCATCGAGGAGATAGCTCACCCGCACATCCCCGAGGTTGGGGAACGGTTCATGGGCAAGGTCGTGAAGATCATGGAGTTCGGAGCGTTCGTGAACATCACGGGCGGAACCGACGGCCTTCTTCACATCTCCAAGCTGGGAGGAGACATTCGCATCCACCAGGTCGAGGATGTCCTTTCGGAGGGCGACGAGGTCGAAGTAGAGGTCGGGGAGATAGATCAGCGAGGCAAGATCTCACTGGTACCGGTTAACCCGCTTCCGCGGGTCGCCGAGCTTCCGGCGGATTATGCCTCCCGCTCGAGGCCGCCTCGTGAAGGAGGCCGCGACCGCGACCGGGATCGTGGACCACGACGTGACCGACCCGATAGGGACCGAGGGCCGCGCAGGGAGCGCCCCGATAGGGACCGCGGCCCGCGCCCCCCACGCGACGAATAACAACGTGAATCATGAGCGCTCCGTCCTTCCGGGCGGAGTGCGTCTTTTGACCGAGTCCATGCCCGGGGCAGTTTCGGCGAGCCTTGGGTTTTGGATCAACGTCGGATCGCGAGACGAATCTGTTGAGCATCAAGGCACGTCGCATTTCCTCGAGCACCTTTTGTTCAAGGGAACGGACCGTGTAAACGCGAAGCAGATTGCGGATGCCTTCGATTCGGTTGGGGGAGAGGCCAACGCGTTCTCATCGAAGGAATACACCTGCGTTTACGCACGGGTTCTTGCGGCCGATTTGCCGATGGCTCTCGATCTGCTGAAGGACATGATCAAGAGCCCAGCTTTCCGGCCGGACGAGCTGGACGGAGAACGCAATGTGATTCTGGAAGAGATAGCAATGCACCACGACACTCCGGAGGACCTCGTGCACGATGTCTTTGCGGAGGCGATGTTCAACGGACACCCCCTTGGGCGAGAGGTCATGGGGACGCCGGAGACGATCGCAGCCATCACTCGCGATTCAATTCAGGCGTTCCACGCAAGCCACTACCGTGCTCCATCGACTGTTGTTTCGGCGGCAGGAGCCGTCGACCACGGGTGGCTCTCTCAGCAGCTTGCAGATCTCCTGACACCAGAGATTCCAGACGTGGGTGAGCGAAGCACTCCCCATCCCGGGACAGGCTCTCGTGTAGTCCGAAAGGACAGCGAGCAAGCTCACATCGTCATTGGGGGGCCGGGATACGAGCGGGCCCACCCCGACCGGTTTGTTTGGGCGATTCTCGACAACATTCTCGGCGGAGGAATGAGCTCGCGTCTGTTCCAGGAGATCAGGGAAAAGCGCGGTCTGGCCTACTCCGTTTACTCCTACCGCAACAGCTATTCGGAGGCGGGTCTATGGGCGGTTTACGCGGGAACTCTTCCAACACACGCCGGTGAGGTGCTCAAGATCATCAACGACGAGCTGCTGACTCTGCTCGAGTCTGGTCCCACAGAGGAGGAGATCGTCAGGGCGAAGGGGCACTTGAAAGGGAGCGCTCTTCTTGCTCTCGAGGAAGCGGGGGCCAGGATGTCGCGCCTTGGCAAGGGCGAGCTTCTCTTCGGAGAGGTTCTCTCGGTTGCGGAACTAGTCGAGCAAATCGAAGCCGTAACTCAGGAACAAGTTGGGTTGCTTGCGAAGAAGCTATTCGACCCGGCCGGCCGGCTCCTCACCGTCATCGGGCCCTTCACCGAAGACGATCTGACCTCCTGGGGCGTAGCGGGGTAGGCGTTTCTCCGCATTCTTGATCTCGCGCCGTATAAAGAACTGAGTAACCGGAATCCCGATTGTGTAGTAGACCCAGTTCTCATCATCGAACCAATCGCCTGCCGCGCTTCCTCCAATGAGAACCAAGACACCCGCGAGTGTCGCCTTCCAACTGAGCATGATGTTCGTGAGCTTCATGAAGGCAATCTCGCGTCTCACCGGCTCGCCGAAATGATGTTCGGCCGACATGATGTTGTCCGCTATGCGTCCTGCGCAACGTTCGCACTTCGGGTCGGGGACCGCATGGCGTTCTTCATGGCAAAGCGCACAAGCATCCGGGCCGTTTACGACCGCAGGGACAAGCTTGCCGCCGGCGACCTTGGCAGACTCGACGACGTGAAAGATGTGATGACACCCTTCGCAGTCAGGAGTATCGACCGTATGCCGGTTGTAACAAATCTTCGTCACAGGATTGAGGTTAAGGCCTGCTGAGTCCCGCGGGAACCAATGACTAAAGCTAATGTGAGTCCATGGTTCGAGTAATTGTTTTTGGCGCCGGTGGGCGCATGGGGGCCGAGGTCTGCCGTGCGATCGCGGCAGATCCGGACTGCGAGGTGGTCGCCGCAGTCGACCCGCAGTACGCGGGGCAACCTTTGGCGCAGGTTGCCTCCGTCGATACCGACCTAACAGTTCTGTCCGAAGCATCCCCGGACGCACGTCCGGATGTGGCGGTGGACTTCACCGTTGCCGATGTCGCGGTTGGGAACATCGCCTGGTGCATCAAGAACGGTGTGGGCGCGGTGGTCGGCACAACGGGCATTCCTGTTGAGGAGCTGGAGAGGCTCGAGTCATTGTGCGAGCAGAAGTCGGGAAGCGTTTTGATCGCGCCAAACTTTGCCATTGGCGCAGTCCTGATGATGCGGTTCGCAGAGCTTGCGGCGAAGTGGATGCCGGATACTGAGATCATCGAGCTGCACCATCCGGGCAAGGCGGATGCTCCATCCGGCACCGCTCTGAGCACCGCCTCTCGAATCGCGGCCGCGCGCGAGGCAGCGGCGGCGGATCCAAAGGGGAACGAGCTGGTCGCCGGGGCCAGGGGAGCCGACAAGGAAGGTGTGCGGGTCCACAGTGTGAGGCTCCCGGGCCTGGTTGCCCACCAGGAAGTCATATTCGGGGGCCTCGGTCAGACCCTTTCGATCAGGCACGACACGACAGACCGGACATCGTTCATGCCCGGGGTCCTCCTGGCTGTGAAGCGGATCGGGGAGGTCAAAGGCTTCACAGTGGGCCTCGAGAAAGTGCTCGGGATCTGATGCGTTTGTTAATTTCTGATCACAATAGTTAAACTAAGCCCAGGAGGCAGTATGGAACCCAGGTTCGGAAATCTCATAACCGCAATGGTCACGCCCTTCGATGACGAAGGGCGCGTGAGCATCGAAGGAGCTCAGGCTCTTGCCGAGCACCTCGCCGCGAGCGGGTCGGACGGCCTGGTTGTTTCCGGCTCGACGGGCGAAAGCCCGACTCTCACCGACGCGGAAAAAACTGCCTTGTTCAGGGCCGTGGTCGAGGCAGTGGGTGGAAAGGCGAAAGTCATCGCCGGAACGGGCACGTACTCGACGGCTCACTCAATTCATCTTTCGCAGCAAGCCGAAGCAGCCGGAGTCGACGGCTTGCTCGTCGTCACCCCTTATTACAACCGGCCCCCGCAGGAAGGCTTGAAGGAGCATTTCAAAGCTGTCGCGGCCGCTACCGCTCTGCCCGTGATCCTCTATGACATTCCGATTCGTACCGGCCGCAAGATCGAACATGAAACTCTGATGGAGCTGGCCGAAGTCGAGAACATCGCCGCGGTCAAAGATGCTTGCGGCGACGCTCAGGGTGCGGCCCGCATCGTGGCGGACGCACCGTCAGGCTTTCAGCTCTACTCCGGAAATGACGGAGACACGCTCCCCTGGCTTTCCGTCGGAGCCGTAGGAGTGATCGCCGTTGCGTCGCATGTTGTCGGCCCGCAGATGGCCGAGATGATCTCGCTGTTTCATTCCGGTGATGCCGCGGGAGCCCGAAAGATCCACCTCGACCTGATGCCGGTCTTCGATGCAATGGGAATAACGACGAATCCAATCCCTGTGAAAGCTGCTCTCGAGCTGCTAGGGCACAAGGTCGGGCCCCCGCGTCTGCCGCTCATCGGGGCTTCGAAGGAGCAGATTGCGGCCGTAAAAGGGGTGCTCCAGAGGGCAGGCGTCTGATGAGCAAGAAGTCCGGCTCCGGTAAGTCGGGGGCCGGAACAAGGATCGTCTTTCTGGGCGGGGCCGGCGAGATCGGCCGCAACATGACCGTTTTCGAGCAAAACGGACGCCTTTTGATACTCGATGCCGGCCTGATGTTCCCAACCGAAGAGATGCTCGGTGTCGACCTGGTACTTCCGGACTTCGAGTACCTGGCGGATCGCGCCAAGAAGATCGATGGTTTGCTACTCACTCACGGACACGAGGATCACGTCGGCGCGGTGCCGTTTCTGTTGAAGGAGCTTTCGCTCGACATATACGGAAGCCCACTTACGTTAGGGCTCCTGAAGCCGAAGCTCGAAGAGCACCACGTGACTGACAGGGCGCGTCTTCACGAGGTCGTTGCTCCGGCCGATTTCAACATCGGCTCTTTCAAGGTCAGCGTTTTCCCGGTGGTGCACTCGATCCCGTCCGGGTTCGGAACGGTCATCGACTCGGCTGGGGGCCGGATCGTTCACACCGGAGACTTCAAGATCGACAGCGACCCGGGGCCGGGAATCGCACCGACCAACGTCGACAAGCTCCGTGCCCTCGGTGATTCGGGCGTCGACCTGTTGATGTCCGACTCCACCAACGCGGAGCGTCCGGGGTCCACTCCTTCTGAAAAGACGGTCGCGAAAGCACTCGACGAAGTTCTGCGTGATGCGGAGGGCAGGGTCGTCATCGCGTGCTTCGCGTCGAATATTCAAAGAGTCCAGGAGATCATCGTGACCGCGCAGAAGTACGAGCGTCTGGTGTGTTTGCTCGGTCGAACGATGCTGAAGAACGTTGCAGTCGCCAGGGACCTCGGATTCATCGATGCGCCCGACGGCCTTTTCGTCCCGAGAGAGGAGCTCGACCGGCTCCCCGACAACAGAGTCGTCGTTATCTCGACGGGTTCTCAGGGGGAACCACTGTCGGCCTTGTCTTTGATGGCGGCCGGAGCGCACAAATGGGTGGAGCTTGCTCCGTCCGACACCGTGGTCCTTTCCGCAACACCGATTCCGGGCAACGAGTCGGCCGTCCGCCGAGTCATCGACGGCTTGTTCCGTATTGGCTGCAAGCTGATCCACCCGCCTGCGCAAGCAGTGCATGTGTCGGGGCACGGCTCTTCCGACGATTTGCGCCTGATGCTCGACCTGATCCGCCCTCGATGGTTCGTGCCCGTCCACGGTGAGTACCGCCAGATGGTGACTCACGCAAAGCTGGCCGTCGAAAGCGGGGTCTCCGAGGAAAACGCCCTTGTGGTCGAGGACGGCGCTGTCCTGGTTATGGACAAAGGCGAGATTAAAAGGCAGCAAAGAGTTCACGCCGGCTACACGCTGGTCGACGGAATCGGCATCGGCGATGTGGGCCCGGTCGTGCTTCGCGACAGGCGCGTGCTCGCCGACGACGGGATCATCGTGTGCGTTGTGACGATTGATTCGCAGACCGGGGAGCTGCTTGCCGGGCCGGATGTGATCTCACGAGGTTTTCTCCACGAGGAGGAAAACACGGACTTTTTAGAAAGAGCCAAGTCGGAAATTCGCGAATCTTTGGCCTCCTTGGCTCAAGATGAGGTGACGGAATGGTCGGAAATTCGGCGCGCCGTGCGCAGGGCCCTCGGAAAGTTCGTCTGGGAGTCCACACGCAGGAGGCCGATGATCCTGCCCGTGGTCATGGAGGTTTGATTGGCTAGCAAGACCGCAACTCGCAAACCGCGCTCGTCGCCGAGCAAGGCCAGAGGCAAGAAAAAGGCCGCGATCGGGCCCGGAGCGCGCATGGACGCGCTCGGTTTGGGCCTGATGTTCGTCGCCGTCCTGAGTGGTCTGGGCCTTTACGGAGACTGGGCCGGCCCGGCCGGCCGCGGAATTGTGTGGCTGCTTACAGTCGCGGTCGGCTCCGTCGCGCTGGCAATTCCTCCGCTTCTTGCGTGGGTCAGCTTTCTCGTCCTGAGGCGGGGTGAGACCGATGAGCCGGCAAGGGTTGTCATCGGGTCGTCACTCACGATGTGGGGCGCGGCAGGGCTGCAGCATCTGATCGCAACGCCAGGGTCCAGCGTCCTGGAACTCGAGGAGCTTCCCAACGTCGGCGGAGTTCTCGGAGCGGGACTTGCGTGGCCGCTCGAGAGGCTCTTGTCGGTTTGGGGGGCCGGAGTCTTTGTGGTCGCGTTCATATTCCTTGGTCTTCTGATCACAACGAAGACCCCGATGGCGCGAGTAGTCGGTTGGATGCAAATCGCGCTGTCCCTTGTCCTTCGTTTGCTGTCAGGTCTCGGGGTGCTTCTCGCGTCAGGTGCGCGGGCCGGCGTTGCCTTCCTTCGGGGCGCGATCAGCAACTCACCTTCGACAGACGAGCCCCCGCCGAAACCAGAACGAAAGCCAAGATTGAAAAAGACGCCAGAGGAACCAGTCGATGATGTTTCAGAACCTGCGACGGTTTCAATGGGGGCCTCGCGAACCGTTCTGCCTGCTCGCGCAGGAGCGCCTGGCGGCTACCGGACTCCACCTCTAGACCTTCTCGCGACCGCGGGGGCCGGCGAGATCTCCAAGAAAGAGATCGAGGAGACAATGACGCGCCTCGAGGCAGTTTTGCGCGAGTTCCTCGTCGACGCCAGCGTCACTGGATTTACTGCCGGCCCCACTGTTACCCGTTACGAGGTTGAGCTCGGCCCAGCGGTGAAGGTGAACAGCGTGGTCGGGCTTCAAAACGAGATCAAATATGCGCTCGCTTCGGGCGAGCTTCGCATCTTGGCCCCAATTCCCGGACGTTCAGCGATAGGCGTCGAGGTTCCCAACAGGGACCGCCTGGCAGTCACACTCGGCGACGTTCTGCGGAGCAAGGCTGCAAAGGCAGCGCTCCACCCGCTCAGCGTGGGGCTCGGAAAGGACATCTCAGGAGCGCCGGTAATCGTCAACCTAGCCGAGATGCCACACCTTTTGATTGCCGGAGCAACCGGCGCGGGCAAGTCCTCGTGCATAAACGCAATGCTTTCTTCGATTCTGGCCCGCACGCGCCCCGATGAGGTCAGATTGATGCTCATCGACCCGAAACTCGTTGAGCTTTCCAACTACAACGGTGTTCCTCACCTGCTCACACCGGTTGTGACGTCTCCGCGGAAGGCCGCGGAGGCCCTTGGATGGCTCGTGAGGGAGATGGATGCACGCTACGAGGTCCTGTCGACGGTCGGTGTTCGAAACTCCGACACTTACAACGACGCGGTCAGGGCCGGGGACCTTCCGGCGTTTGCAGACGGGATGCCCCGCAGCCCGTTCCCGTACTACCTGGTTGTGATCGACGAGCTCGCCGACCTGATGATGGTTGCGTCTAGGGAGGTCGAGGATTCGATCTGCCGACTCGCTCAGAAGGCGAGGGCCGTTGGCATACACCTGATCGTGGCGACGCAGCGGCCGTCCGTCGACGTTGTCACCGGCGTCATCAAAGCGAACATCCCGTCGCGCATGGCATTCGCGACGGCAAGTGCGCAGGACTCACGAGTGATCCTTGATGAGGGCGGAGCCGACCGCCTGATCGGTAAAGGTGACCTTCTCTACAAGCACGCGTCGGCCCCCAGGCCCCAGAGAATCCAGGGGGCCTGGGTGTCGGAGTCCGAGATTGCGTCGCTCATCGAGTGGTGCAGCAATCAGCGCGACGTCAGCTACGTGCAGGGTGTCTTCGCAGAGGCATCATCGTCAGGGTCCCAGGAGCATGGGGACATGACGGACGAGGACCTCATTAGGCGGGCGACCGAGATGGTCGTCTTGAGCCAACTCGGCTCAACTTCGATGCTCCAGAGGAAGCTTTCGATTGGCTTTGCACGCGCGGGCCGGATCATGGACATCCTCGAGCAGAGGGGAATCGTCGGGCCGTCGCTCGGGTCGAAGCCGAGAGAAGTGCTGATGGGGCCGGAGGAGCTGGAGGCCATGATGGCCCCCGCCGGCGTGGGAGACGACCAGGCCTAAAGCTGCTGGCGACCCCTTTTTCTTCCAAAGCGCGTCGCAGTGGGAGAAAAGTGGTCCTCAGGGCCCGTTTTTTCCCAAAGCGATTGGCTTTGGGGATCGCGCGGGTGCGGCTCGGCTTTGTTCGCCTCGAATCGGGTTTTTGGCCCCCTTGCAGGCACGATAAATAGACAAAACGTCAGTATTGACCCCGGAGAGCGGGCCCGGCCTATAATCCTGAACGGTTCGGCCTCTGCATGTAGCACTCCCTGCCGGGCCGCCTGATCGCCCTTTAAAAGGACCTTATGAGCCAGCGAAGCATCGGGGAACGCCTGCGCAGTGCAAGAGAAGCGATACCAGCTTCTATGTACCAGGCGTCGCGTGAGACAAAGATCCGCGTTGACTTCCTCGAGAACATGGAGGAAGACAACTTCACGTTCCTTACCGGAGCCGCCTATGTGAAGGGCCTGCTTCGGAGTTATTCCCGCTGGCTAAACCTCGACGACCAACAGTTGGCTCAGGATTTCGAAGCCCAGTTCGGCAGCGCCCAGCCGCCGGCCATCGAGAACCTCATTCAGGAGCCGACGGGCCGCATGCCACGAGGCCGCAGGCCCGCCTGGATGGTGGCTGCTCTCGTCGCAGCAACAATGCTCCTCGGTCTGTCACTTGTTGGCCTGCTCGACGTATCCGACGTCGCACCGCCGCCCTCACCAGCGCGTGAGGATCTGACGGCCCAAGTTCCGCCATCGGGAACTGCGCAGGAAGCGAACCTTCCGGCAGTGACTGCCGAAGGGGTACATATGACCGTGGCGGTCGTTAGCGACAAGAGTTGGGTAAGTGTGTTCGCGGACGGCGCAGAGCAGCCTGTCTTCGAGCGAACGTTGTCGGCCGGCGCAACGCGTACGTTCGATGCCAAAGATCAGATCCGCGTTGTGATCGGCAATGCAGGTGCAGTGCGGATTACGTTGAATGGAAGAGATCTTGGCCCCGCCGGCGAGCTAAACCAAACCGCGCGCTTTACCTTTACGCCGACGAGTCAAACTCTGCGCGGTTAGCTCAGCTTCTCCGACATCCCCCATTTCTGAAGCTCCCGATTCGTTGGAAAGCTCGCGGCCTTCAAGAGGGTACGGTCTTGCCGTGAACCTTCCCAACCTGCTGACCGTCCTTCGGATCGTGCTTGTCCCGGTATTTGCCTGGCTTTTCTTCGTTGCCGAGCGCTCCGAAACGGCTATTTGGGCGGCAATGGGCGTATTTATCTTCGCCTCGGCCACGGACTTCCTGGACGGCTACATCGCCAGAAGAAGGGGCTTGATTACGCCTCTGGGCCAGTTCCTTGACCCGCTTGCCGACAAGCTCCTGGTAGGGGCGGCTCTCGTCTTGCTGGTGATCTACCGCGAGTTCCCACTTTGGGCTGCCGTGGTCATAGGCATTCGGGAGGTCGTCGTCTCAGCAATGAGAAGCGTGGCTGCAAAAAAGGGGATTGCGATTCCGGCCTCCGCGTCCGGTAAGGCAAAGACCGCCATTCAGGTTCCGATGGTAGTTGCATGGCTGCTCCCAAGGGTGGGTAGCACGGCCTTCGTGCAGGACGTCGCAATGTACACGGCTGTTTTCCTGACGTTGCTGTCCGGCGTCATCTTTTATTCGCGCGTGCGGCGTTCGAATCCAAAGGCGGCCGATTGAAGGCCGAGATCGTCGCAGTTGGAACAGAGCTGCTCATCGGGCAGATAGCAAACACCAACGCGCAAACGATCTCACAGGAGCTTGCGAACATTGGAGTCGACGTTTTGTTTCACACGACAGTCGGTGACAACGAAGAGCGAATCGCGTCCGCTCTCGATGCTGCAATGAACCGCGCGGATGTTGTCGTCATAACGGGGGGGCTTGGTCCAACTCACGACGACCTCACGCGCGAGGCAATTGCCCTGGTTACCGGAAAGTCTCTCGAGAGGAACAGCAGCTTGGAGTCTTGGCTTCGGGAGCTGTTCACGTCGCGGGGCAGAGAAATGGCGGACGCGAACTTGCGTCAGGCGGACGTTCCCGCCGGGGCAGAAACGATCGACAACCCGATTGGCACGGCCCCCGGCATCTTCATGGAGCACGAGGGCAAGGTGATCGTGGCCGTCCCCGGTGTTCCGGCTGAGATGAAAAGGATGCTCGACGAATCCGTTCTAGAAAAGCTCTCCGAACGCGCCGGCGGGTCGATCCTTGTGTCCAGAACGTTGAAAGTCGCAGGCCTTGGAGAGTCAGACCTTGCCCAGAGAATCGAGGCGACGATCAGGAAGCTCGACGATTCCGAGACGGCAAAGATCGCTCTTCTGGCCTCGGTCGGTGAGGTTCGAATCCGGATCAGTGCCAAGGGGGGAGACCGCGGCGAAGCACTTCATCACATCGCTCCCGTCGAGGCTGAACTGCGGGAGACACTTGGAACACGAGTTTTCGGAGCCGACGACGAAACTCTCGAACGAGTCGTAACCAGGATGCTCATGGAGCGCAGGCTCACTCTTGGGGTTGCCGAATCGTTCACGGGTGGATACGTGGTCTCCCGCCTAATCGGGGTTCCCGGGGTCTCGGATCCATTTCAGGCCGCATACGTCACTTACTCCAACGAGTCGAAGATCAGGGACCTGTCCGTTCCACCCGAGACCATCGACTCGCACGGAGCCGTTTCAGAGGAAACCGCGCTTGCGATGGCCAAAGGGATAAGAAGCAGGGGCTCGGCCGACATTGGTATTTCGACAACGGGGGAGGCAGGCCCTGAACCGGACGAGCAACCGGTCGGCACGTTTTGGGTGGGGCTTGCTTGGGAGGGTGGATCGCTTGCGAGGAAGTTCTTCGCCCCGGGCGAGCGTGATGCCGTCAGGTGGTGGGGGTCACAGGCCGCGCTCAACACTCTGCGAATGTGGATGCTGGGGGAGTTGCCCAAGAAGTGAGGCTGTTTCTTGCGTTCGATGTTCCCGAGGGCGAAAAGAGAAAGCTCGAAAATGCCTTGCAGAAGGTTCGCACCCAGTTGCCTTCTGCTAGATGGATACCTCGGGGATCCTGGCATCTTTCGCTGAAGTTCTTAGGGGAAGTTGCAGATGACAAGGTTGAGCGGTTGTTCGACCTGGCTTCAGAGTCGGCTAAGTCGAGCACCCCTTTCGAAGCGCGGCTCGTGGGGGCCGGAGCGTTTCCTTCGACGAGGCGGACCAGAGTCCTGTGGGTCGGGGTAGAGGAGAGACCTGCCGGTTCCATCGCCACCCTGGCGGCCGATCTCGAGGGCAAGGCTGGGCCGGCCGGGTTCAGGCAGGAGGCTCGTGCCCACAAGCCCCACCTGACCGTCGCAAGGCTGAGGGAGCCTGGGCCCGTCGTTGGGGAGATCGCATCCCTCGCCGACTTCGAAGGCGGGTCGTTCGAGCTGAGCTCTTTCGTGCTCTTCAGATCGCATCTGAGCCCAAAGGGGGCCGAGTACGAAAACCTTGGAAGTTTTCCTCTCGGGTAAGGGGTTTCTTGGGCCAGGCCTGCCCCCAATGAGAGATAATCACAGATGTGTAATTCCCTGTGGAAACGGGAAATTCTCGTCAAATACTGGACTCGAACATATGTTCGTTTAAGATGCGAACCCGAAGCAGCCCATTGATGTCAGTACCCCTCGCTACGCTGATCCAAGTGACATCGACGTCACAGCCGGATCACCGGTCGGGGGAGTTGAGGAGGTAGGGAAATGGCAGAGCGAGGGTCGAGGGTAAGAGGATCTGAGCAGATCGAAGCAGGGGGCGAGCGGGAGAGGTCCCTGGACCTTGCCCTCGCCCAGATCGAGAAGCAGTTTGGCAAGGGCTCGATCATGCGCCTTGGGGAGACGGGGGCCGTTGCGGTCGACGTAATCCCGACTGGTTCGATTGGGCTGGACGTGGCTTTGGGGATCGGCGGCCTTCCAAAGGGCCGGATAATCGAGGTGTTCGGGCCGGAGAGCTCCGGAAAGACTTCGTTGTGTCTCCACGTAATTGCCGAGGCCCAGAAGCTCGGAGGGATTGCAGCATTCATCGATGCTGAGCACGCTCTCGACGTCGTTTACGCCCGCAACCTCGGGGTCAACGTCGACGAGCTCCTCGTTTCGCAGCCGGACACAGGTGAGCAGGCTCTTGAGATCGCCGACATGCTTGTCCGTTCGGGTGCAATTGACCTGATCGTGGTCGACTCCGTGGCGGCCCTCGTTCCAAGGGCCGAGATCGAGGGTGAGATGGGCGACAGCCACATCGGGCTTCAGGCGAGGCTGATGAGCCAGGCCCTGCGGAAGCTCGCGGGCAACGTCTCGCGGTCGAACTGCATGATCGTGTTCATCAACCAGCTTCGGGAGAAGGTCGGCGTGATGTTCGGTTGCTTCCAGTACTCGACGAAGGTCACGCTGGCGGACGGCACCCAAGAGAAGATCGGCAAGATAGTCAACCAAAAGCTTCCTGTAGAGGTTCTCTCTTACGACCCGGAATCAGGCCAAGTTGTGCCCCGTAAGGTGGTCAACTGGTTCAACAACGGACAGACCGACCAATTCCTCAGCTTCCACGTCGAACACGGGGGTGGCAACGGCAAGGCGCAGTTCTCCTGCACCCCGAACCACCAGATCCGGACGCCGGGTGGATGGAGAGAAGCGCAGGAGCTACTCCCAGGCGACCGGGTCATGCAAGCGGTGACCCACCGCCTGAGCTCATTCCAGTGGGAGGTCCTGCTCGGAGGTCTCATGGGCGACGGGGCACTGAGCCCGACACGGAGCGGGAATGGAGCGAGATATCGCTTCGGTCATTGTGAGAAGCAGGCCGAGTATTGCGACTGGAAGGCCTCTCTGTTCGAGAACATCTCTAAGTCCCGAAGCACCAACGCCAAGGGCGACGTGTTCTTTGACCTGGCTCCTCTCCCTGAGCTTGCCGAGCTGAGGGATGCGGTTTACGTCGAAGGAAAGAAAGTGCTGAGTCACGACTACCTCAAGCAGCTGACGCCTCTCTCGCTCGCCGTTTGGTTCATGGATGACGGGTTCTTCGCTATCCGCTCCAAAGGAGTTCAGGAACGGACCCGAGAGGGAAGTGGGCGGGTGGAGATCTGTATCGAGGCGATCGAAGAAACGTCCCGACACCGGCTGGTCGACCATCTTCAGGACACCTGGGGGATCGCTCCCAAGCTGATCACGAGGGCTGGTAAGGCGGTACTTCAATTCCCCGTGGAGGCCACGAATCGGTTCCAAGAGCTGATCGCTTCGTACGTACACCCATCGATGGACTACAAGCTGCTTCCGAGGCTTCGCGGTCAGTTCGATGTGAAACCTGTGTTCGTAGAGCCAAGGTACGAGCTCATGCCTATGAGGATCGTCTCCATCGGACCCAAGCCGAAGACCAGAAGCATGAACAGGTTCGACATCGAGGTCGAGGGCAGCCACAACTACATGGTGGACGGGGTCGTCGTGCACAACTCACCTGAAGTAACGCCTGGGGGGCGGGCCCTCAAGTTCTACTCGTCGGTCAGGCTCGACATTCGCAAGATCGAGAACCTGAAGGACGGGCAGGAGGTCGTCGGCTCTCGGGTGCGGGTGAAGGTGGTCAAGTCAAAGGTCAGCGCCCCATTCCGGCAGACCGAGTTCGACATCCAGTACGGGCACGGAATCTCAAAGGAAGGTTCGCTTCTGGACACTGCGATCGACCTTGGAATCGCCACGAAGTCGGGATCTTGGTACCTGTTCGATGGCGACCAGATCGGTCAGGGCAGGGAGAACACGAAGGCCTTCCTGTCCGAGCACACGGACGTATTCGGGGAGATGCAGACCAGAGTGAAGGTTGCAATGGGTTTAACCGACGCAGTCGAGCCACTTGCGGACGCTAAGACGGAATTGGAGGACAGGGTCGATGCAGAGCCGGAAGAAGGACTCGACCTCGGTTAGGAAGTCAGAACCCCCCGGCGACTACGAGTCGGTCAAGGAGGCGGCCCTCCGGCTTCTGGAGCGCAGGCCCCGGACCCGGACGGACCTTCTTCGCCGGCTCGGCCAGTCGGGGGTTGAGGCAGGCCTTGCCGACGAGGTGGTCGGCAGGCTGGCCGAAGTGGGCCTCATATCCGACGTTCAAGTAGCTGCTCAGGTGGTCCGGGAGGAGCTACGGAAAGGGAGCGGCAACTCTCGAATCCGCCAGAAACTCTCTCAGGCCGGGGTGGGGTCGGAGGAGATCCACGCTGCGATGGAGGATCTGCCCCCCGAGATCGAACGGGCCCTCGAGGTTGGGAGCAAGCGTGCGGGCAGGGTCTCGAGCGGCGGTCGACGGGATGCCCAGAAGCGCCTTGGAAGTTTTCTCCAGAGCAAAGGCTTCGGCTTCGAGACTGTCTCGCAGGCGGTGGCCCTTCTCCTGGACGAGGTCGAGGCCGAGGTCACGGTCGCTTAGGGCCCCCGCAGGCACGACAGGAGTGGGGATGATTGACCCAATTTCCCCCTGAGCTTAAGATTTGACTGCCGGCTTTAAAGGAGCAGTCGAAGCAACGGCCTTGAGAAATGAATCTTTTACCGTCCCAAAGTCCGCTGTCAGACGAGGAAAATTCGTAAGTTGATACCGAAACGAACCAGATCGAGTCCATAGGGACTCCTTAACCCCGTTTTGGTAACAACCGAATAGCCGCTCCTTCTAGCCGAGTGTAGCTCGGCTTTTTTCTTTCAAGGAGGTCCCGATGGAAGCGGTTATTGCAATCATTGGGCTTGTTGTCGGGCTGGGTGCTGGGTTCTTCATTTCTCAAAAGCTTGCGGAGAGCAGGGCCGGGTCGGCCGCCGCACGCGCACGGGAGATTCTCGAGTCAGCCGAACGCGAGGCCGAAGCGGCCAAGCGTGAAGCTCTGGTCGAGGCTAAGGACGAGGCAATCCGGGTCCGTCAGGAAGCTGATAAGGAAGTACGTCAGCGCTCATCCGACATCGAGCGGCGCGAGTCGCGGCTCGGTCAACGAGAGGATGCTCTCGAGCAGTCAACTAGAAGGCTCGAGTCGAAGGACAAATCCGTCGCCGATCGCGAGGCCAACGTCGAACGGCTCAAGACGCAGCTGGAGGAGTCCGTGGCCAGGCAAACGGCCGAGCTCGAAAGGCTGGCGGGGATGTCTGCCTCTCAGGCCAAAGAGCAGCTCGTCTCCCAGATCGAGAACGATGCCAAGAGAGACGCAATGACTCTGGTTCGCGATATCGAGACGCAGGCCAGGGAAGAGGGCGAACGCCGCGCCAGGAAAATTGTGGCAATCGCCACGCAACGGATCGCCTCGGAGGAGACCTCGGAGCATTCGGTATCGGTGGTCACCCTTCCAAATGAGATGAAAGGCCGAATCATCGGGCGTGAGGGCCGGAACATCCGCGCGTTCGAGGCGGCCACCGGCACCAACCTGCTCATCGATGACACACCAGATTCGGTGGTTTTGTCTTGCTTCGACCCGGTAAGGAGGGAAGTCGCCAAGCTCACGCTCGAAAGGCTGATTGCAGACGGCCGCATCCAGCCGGCGCGAATCGAGGAAATGCACGAGAAGTCAAAGGCCGAGGTAGAGAAGACGATCAGACAAGCCGGTGAGTCGGCTCTCATGGACGTTGGCATCACCGACATGCACCCCGAAATGGTGAAGGTCCTGGGGCGACTCAACTACAGGACCTCTTACGGCCAGAACGTCCTGAAGCATCTCGTTGAGGCAGCCCACATCGCAGGCGTCATTGCTTCCGAGCTGGGCACGGACATAGCCCTCGCAAAGAGATGCACCTTGCTTCACGACATCGGAAAGGCAATTACGCACGAGGTCGAGGGCTCTCACGCGTTGATCGGAGCGGAGTTGGCGAGGCGGCTCAAAGAGGCGCCGGCCGTAGTCCACGCCATCGAATCGCATCACGGGGAAGTCGAGCAGCGCACTATCGAGGCCGTCATCACGCAAACTGCAGATGCAGTCTCGAGCGCAAGGCCGGGGGCCAGGCGAGAGACGCTGGAGACTTACGTGAAGCGGCTCGAACGCCTGGAGGCGCTGGCTGAGTCCTTCGAGGGCGTCGACAAGTGCTACGCAATGCAGGCGGGACGTGAGGTCCGCGTAATGGTCAACCCAAGCCAGATCGACGATCTGCAGGCCGAGGTCCTGGCCCGTGATATCGCCAAGCGAATCGAAGAGGAGCTCCAGTACCCGGGCCAGATCAAGGTGATGGTTATTCGGGAGCAACGAGCGATCGAGTTCGCTAAGTAAAGCGAAGCCAATGACGGATCAAATACAAGGGGCTGCGACTCCCGTGGTCAGAACGCGGCTTTACCGTTCCGGGGAGCTGGAGAAGAGCGACTTCGATCCTGCCCTGGTTTCGGACTACCTCGAAGAAGCCGGGACTTTGGTCTGGCTGGACCTTCAGGATCCGGCGGAAGGTGACTTTGCGTTCCTGCCGGAGGAGTTCGGGCTTCACCCGCTTGCGGTGGAAGACGCGACTCACCCGCACCAGAGGCCAAAGGTGGAGAAGTACCGCAACCATCTGTTCATCGTCCTTTACGCGATCGGGATCGACGGGGGAAAGGTCGTCTTGTCCGAGGTGGACGCGTTCGTGGGGGAGAACTTCCTGATAACAGTCCGAAAATCGCCGGTATGGGACATCGAGCCGACGCTAAAACGATGGGATCCGGTTCAAGTCGACAAGTCCGGTGTCGGTTTTCTGCTCTATTCGATATTGGACGCAATAGTCGACGAGTACTTCCTGGTCGTCGATGTGATGAGTGAACGAATCGAGAAGGTCGAAGACGAGCTGTTCGAGCCGGATCCGGAGAACCAGGTGCAGGAGCAGCTCTTCGAGGTGCGCAAGGATCTGGTTACCATTCGCAGAGCGGTCCTGCCGGTGAGGGAAGTGATGAACGTGCTTTCCCGCCGCGAACAAGTGATGTTCGCCGACGACATTCTCCCGTATTTCCAGGATGTCTATGACCACACAGTGCGTGTCGCAGAGTCGGTCGAAGGAATGCGTGAGCTTCTGGCGAGCGCCCTCGAAGTCCACCTCTCTATGGCTTCCAACAGGCTGAACGACATCATGAAGCGGGTTACCAGCTGGGCGGCAATTCTTGGTGTAGCCACGACGATTGCAGGCATCTACGGCATGAACTTCAAGCTGGTGCCGGCAGACCAGACTTTGTTCGGATTTTGGTTCGCTGTGGGCCTGATCGCAGTCGCATGCTCCGTTCTATGGCTTTACTTCCGCAAGAAGGACTGGCTCTGAGCGGCGTGGGATCATCAAGCAGATGAACAAGACGTACTGGATCAAAACCTTCGGCTGCCAGATGAATGAGCACGACTCCGAGAGGATGGCCGGCCTTCTCGAGGTGCAGGGCTACCGGCCCGCGCCTTCGCCGGATGGGGCCGATGTAGTCATCTTCAATACATGCGCGATAAGAGAAAACGCAGACATGAAGCTGTACGGCAATCTCGGACGTATAAAGCCTCTCAAGGAATCCAACCCCGCGATGAAGGTCATCGTAGGGGGCTGTCTTGCTGAAAAGGACCGGGGAACCGTTGCCGAAAGAGCCCCGTGGGTGGATGTCGTGTTCGGGACGCGCAACATCGAGGCTTTGCCGGGGCTGCTGAGGCAGGCCGAGGCGCAAGGTATTCCAGTTGTCGAGTTCTCCGAACAGCTCCAAGTATTTCCTTCGTCACTTCCCGCCAGACGCGGGTCGCGTTTTCACGCTTGGATCGCGATTCAGTTCGGCTGCAATAACTCATGCACCTTCTGCATCGTGCCTGCGGTTCGCGGGAAGGAGACGTCGCGCAGACTGAGCGACGTCATCGCGGAGGTCAGGACTGCTGCGGACGAAGGGGTTGTCGAGGTAAGTCTGCTCGGTCAAAATGTGAACTCTTACGGCAGGGACATTTACGGAACCACTCGATTCGCCGACCTGCTTCTGGCCCTCGACGGTATTCCCGGATTGAGGCGAGTTCGCTACACGTCTCCGCATCCGAAGGATTTCCGGGAACCAGTAGCACGGGCGATGGCGGATTCCGGGGTCGTGTGTGAACACCTTCACCTCCCGGTGCAGTCCGGGTCCAATCGAGTTCTGAAAGCAATGAAACGTTCTTACAGCATTCAGAAGTATCTCGAAAAGCTGCAGATGGCTCGCTCGATAATCGATGGCCTCAGCGTTACAACGGACATCATCGTCGGATTCCCCGGCGAGACCGAGGAGGACTTCGACGAAACCCTTCGCCTTGTCGAGGAAGCAAGATTCGATTCCGCTTACACATTTCAATATTCACCGAGGCCCGGAACGGATGCGGCCACAATGCCGGACCAGATTCCCAAGCCGGTCGTCCAGGAAAGGTTCGACCGCCTGCTGGACCTCCAGGAAAAGATCTCGCTGGAGAAGAACATCGAGCTCGAGGGCACGACTATGGAAGTTCTCTCTGAGGGTCCATCCAAGAAGGATGCGTCCAGGACCACGGGTAGAACCCGCACGAACAAGGTCGTTCACTTTGATGGCCTAGTGGGCGAGGGAGAGTTCCAGCACGTCTCGATGACCAAAGCTCACCCACACTTCCTCGAAGGAGTCCTGGTAGCTGCAAGCTGACAGCGGCATTGATCCCGTGACGGGATCTTCCGGCCCCCGTGTTCTCGCAATAGTCGGGCCCACAGCTACCGGTAAGACCAAACTCGCCGTCGAAGTGGCCGAGCGCATCCGGGGGGAGATCGTCTCGGTCGACTCGGCGCAGATCTATCGCGGCATGGACGTGGGAACCGCCAAGCCCTCACCGGCCGATCTAGGCCGCGTGCCCCATCACATGATCGACGTGGCGGATCCGAGTGAGACCATCAGCGTCTCCGCTTTTCGGGAGAAAGCGCGAGCGGCAGTCATGGAAATTGTGAACAGAGGAAGGATTCCCTTGATCGTCGGTGGATCCGGCCTGTATTTCAGAGCCGTGGTCGACCCTCTCGAGTTCCCGGGAACGGATTCAGTCGTTCGGGCACGAGTTGCAGAGGAGGCGGAAGAAGTGTCTGCAGACCAGCTGCACAATCGCCTGGCCGAGAAGGATCCGGCGGCAGCTGCCAGGATTGACCATCGCAATACGCGCAGGGTCATCAGAGCCCTCGAGGTAATCGAGCTCACCGGAAGGAAGTTCTCCGACTTCCGCACGGCGTGGGATTCATACGACTCGATCTATGACCTCAAGATCGCCGGTCTCACCTTTCCGTTGGAGGATCTGGACCGGCGAATAAACGAGCGCGTTGATCAGCAGATGCAGAGTGGCCTTCTTCAAGAGGTGGAAGAGTTGAAGGCTCGAGAGATCGGTAAGTCGGTCACCTCCGTTCAGGCCCTCGGCTATGCTCAATTGCTTTCGTACCTCGAGGGCCACGGGTCTATAGAGGACGCCGCCCTGGAGATCAAGGCCCGCACCCGACGATTCGCTCGGAGGCAGCTGACCTGGTTCCGTGCGGACCCAAGAGTGCATTGGTTCGAAGCGAATTTACCGGCGGCGGCAGATTTTCTGCAGAGAGAGGCATCTAAATGAGCTTGGAGTTTTCGAAGTACCACGGACTCGGCAACGACTTCCTGATTGTGTTCGAGCAGGAGCTCACATCCGAACTGGCGGTACACATGTGCAATCGCAACTTCGGCGTGGGAGCGGACGGAGTTATCGTTGTGACGCGCTCCGAGCAAGCGGACTTCAGCTTCCTTCTCTACAACGCAGACGGGGGAACGGCCGAGGTTTCAGGAAACGGTCTCCGATGCGTTGCAAAGTTTCTCTACGAGAAGGGGCACCATCCAAGGACGGACTTGAAGATCGAGGCCGCAGGAGAGGTGAAGGTGCTCGATCTACAGGTGGACGATGGGGTCGTTACCTCGGTTCGTGCCGACATGGGGGAACCGGTTGATGAAGGTGAGATCACCCTGCACGGCCTGGTGTTCAAAAGGATCTCGACCGGAAATCCTCACGCGGTGACGGTGGTGGAGGACATCGATGCGGCCCCCGTGACGGAAATAGGACCGCTCGTGGAGAACGACCCGGCTTTTCCCAAGCGCACGAATGTCGAGTTCATTAAGGTCGAGGGTGATGTAGTACACGCCCGTTTCTGGGAAAGAGGTGTCGGAGTAACGCTGGCATCCGGAACCGGATCTTGCGCGTCGCTGGTTGCAAGCGGCCTGCGCAAAGCAACGGTACGCACGCTCGGCGGCGATCTCTGGATAGAAATTGGCAACGACGGAAGACTGCTCATGAGCGGACCGGCCGAGCACGTCTTTGATGGGAGGCTCGCATGAGAACCGCATCGAGAATCGACAAGATCCCTCCGTACCTGTTTGCGTCGTTGGATCGCAAGGTAAGCGCGGCGCGGGCTAAGGGAGTAGACGTGATCTCATTCGGAGTTGGCGATCCCGACCTGCCGACCCCCGCGCACATCGTCGAGGCGGCCGCGGAAGCCGTTCGGGACCCATCCACCCATCAATATCCGTCGTACTACGGTATGAAGGAGTTTCGTGAGGCCATCGCGCGCTACTACTCGCGCAGGTTCTCGGTAGAGCTCGACCCCGATTCGCAAATCCTTCCTCTTATTGGCTCAAAGGAAGGGATAGCCCACCTTGCAACCGCTTTTGTCGACAACGGCGACACGGTTCTCGTAAGTGATCCCGGGTACCCGGTTTACGCGGTGACGGCGATCATGGCCGGCGGAACTCCGGTTTCTATTCCACTGCAGCGCGAAAAGGGCTTCTTGCCGGACTTCGCATCGATCGGAGGCGCTGCGCAGGGTGCAAAGATCATGTGGCTCAACTTTCCCGGCAACCCGACCGGCGCGGTGGCGGGGGAGAGAACATTCTCCGACGCGATCGACCTGGCACGCGAGCACGACCTGCTCGTAGCGCACGATGCCGCTTACTCCGAGATTACGTTTGACGGCTATTCGGCACCTTCGGTTCTTCAAACGGACGGAGCGTTGGAGTCGGCGGTTGAGTTCGGGAGCCTGTCCAAGACTTTCAACATGACGGGCTGGCGCGTCGGCTGGGTCGCGGGGGCAGAAAAAGCAATAGAGGCCTTGGGTCGCGTGAAGACGAACATAGATTCGGGGATCTTCAACGCGATTCAGCGGGCCGGAATCGCTGCCCTTGATGGACCTACCAAGTCTCTCGAAGATGTGCTTGCCGTTTACGCGAGAAGGCGCGACGCACTTGTTTCCACTCTCAATTCGTCTGGCTGGGATGTGAAATCTCCCCTCGGATCGATCTATCTTTGGGCCCCCCTCCCCGAGGGAGAGACCTCTGGGGGTTATGCGGAGTATTTGCTCGAGGAGGCAGGAATCGTTGTTGCCCCGGGGGCCGGTTATGGCGAGCATGGCGAGGGTTACATCCGCTTTTCGCTGACAGTTCCGGACGAGCGCCTCGACGAAGGCCTCGAAAGGCTTGCCAAGGCCCTCGCGAGTCGATGACTCCGGTGAACGTGGCTCAGAAGGAGAGAGTTGTCCTTGTCGGGCTGGCGAACTCTCAGGCTGAGGTCCATGTCGCAGAGGAGTCGCTCAACGAGCTCGAACGGCTTGCCGAAACCGCCGGCGGCGAAGCCGTCGCACGCATTGTTCAGGTCAGACAGTCTCCAGACCCAGCCACATACGTTGGTAAAGGAAAGGCAAGAGAGATAGTCGAGACGGCTGGGGCCCTCGGCGCCGACGCGATCATCTTCGACGACGAGCTTGCACCCGCTCAAGGCAGAAACCTGGAGGACCTTGCGGGAGTCAACCCACT
>DATLOJ010000076.1:0-6103 GCA_035536315.1 Actinomycetota bacterium
GTCGTGATTCAAAGACTCCATTCGGATCATTTGCATGTTCTGCCCTTGCATCCAGTCGGCGCACTCGACATCTATTCCGAACAGGGTAGAGAGACTGTCTCCGGTGGATCCGATCGGGACAACGATCACCCTCTGTTGGCCTTTGTGCTCCTTGAGCCTCTCGAGTAGCGACCGCCCGGAGCTACCCACGAGTCCCGGCTCCCACGCCACGTCCCAGTCATCGATTCCGGACCGCCTCGCGATTTCACCGGCTGCTGCCTGAAGCCTCTCGAGGCTTCCGCGCGACCGGGGGCCGGGGTGCGGAGAGGTGAAGAAGACCTTGGATTCGGTACCGCTGGCCATCTGCCTGAGCCTGTCGGCCACGACTTCCAGGAACTCATCCGTTTGAGCCCACGCGCCGAGGGCCGTGACCTCGCAAGTGGTGCCTGCGGCATCGATCGCCTCCTGAATGCTGTGCGTCCACCCCGGTTCGTCGGGCTCCTCGAGGACCGAGCCCAGCGGAGCGACGATGATCCGGCTCACTCCAAGTCCCACCATCTCCTCCACGGCCTCTCCGATGAACGGATGCCAGTTCAGGCACGCAAGGAACACCTTGAAGGTGCCCTTTGATTTGACGTCCAACTCCCTCTGCAGGGATACCTTCTGAAGCCAGGCGGTGTCGTGGGCCGTCGATGGGCCTCCAGTGAGCTGGTACTTCACGGTCAACTCCGACAAGGCGTCGCTCGAGGATTCGAGCCCGTTTACGTCGGCAAACTCCTCGATCTCGCCGTACGTTCGTGGCCCGCCCGGGTAAAGGAGCAGCACACCAATTAAGGGCCCCTCTGGCAGCACTTCCTCGATGTTTTCGATGGTTCCCATGAAATCACCAGCGGGCCCATAGTGCCCACCCGCTCGAGTGGGCCGCACGCCGCATGACCTGCCGAGCGGACGTGAAATACAAAAGCGGCGCGCTTTCCTCCGAAAATTGCTCCATATGGAACTCAGGGAGAAAAGCGGCGCGCTTTTCTCCGTCCGTTCCCTGCCCGGTGCCGGGGTGGGGGCCGAGCTGCCTGAAAATCCTCCCCTGGGCGTTTGGTCCTGGCTAATTAGGGGTACCCCGAAACCGGCAAACGGGGTACCCTAATCGAGGGACAACCCACGGGGAAGGAGAAGGGGAATGAGAAAGCGGTTTGTTTGCGGGGTGCTTGCTGCCCTACTTGTAGTGGCTTTGGGCGTTGGGGCGAGCGCGGCGGAGGCACCGTCCGCCGGTTACATCGTCGTTTTGAAAAGCGCATCCGCGGGGGACCCGGGGTCCATCGCTCGAGAGCATGCAGATCGCTTTGGACTAACCATCGACCACGTCTATCAGCATGCTCTTAACGGTTATTCGGCATTCATCCCGACCGCCTTTGTCTCGGCGATTTCCTCCGACCCGAGGGTCGAGCTTATTGAGCGGGACCAGCTGGCCAGGATCTCGGCGACTCAGACGAGCGCTACCTGGGGGCTCGACCGCATCGACCAGGCGAACCTTCCTCTTTCCACGACTTACTCGTACGCGAACACGGGGGCCGGAGTCACCGCGTATGTAATCGACACAGGGCTCAAGTTCTCTCACAGCGAGTTCACCGGCAGGGCAACCTCCGGCTACGACGCGATCGACGGGGGATCAGCCGACGACTGCGAGGGTCACGGGACTCACGTTGCGGGAACCGTCGGAGGAACCAAGTACGGGGTGGCCAAGGGAGTCAATCTTGTGATCGTCAGAGTGCTGGACTGCCTCGGCTCGGGCTCGTATTCGCAGGTCATCGCCGGAGTCGACTGGGTCACCGGGCACCACGCCGCGGGAGCTCCTGCTGTTGCGAACATGAGCCTCGGTGGCGGGACCTCTTCGGCCCTCGACACCGCAGTGCGCAACTCGATCAACGATGGAGTCAGCTACGCGATCGCTGCCGGTAACGGCAACATCCTGGGCTGGGCCCAGGATGCATGCACGACTTCGCCGGCCCGCGTCGCCGAGGCACTGACGATGGGTGCCACCGACAAGACGGACAAGAAGGCGTCTTTCTCGAACTACGGCAACTGCGTCGACTGGTTTGCGCCGGGCGTAAGCATCGTTTCGGCCGGAACATCGAGCAACACCGCGACCGCGACTTTGAGCGGTACTTCGATGGCAAGCCCGCATACCGCAGGAGTCGCGGCTCTCTACCTTCAGTCGAACCCGTCGGCGTCACCGGCTGCCGTCCGGACGGCGCTGTTCAATCTGACGACCAAGGGCAAGGTCACTTCCGCGAACACCGCGAACAACCACTTGCTGTTCACCAACATGTAGACAAGGTTTCACTCAAGAAGGCCCGTCAAGAAAAGGCGGGCCTTCTTTATGCCCTGCGCCAGCGCTGCAGCATGAGGACTCTCGCTCCCACCGCAAGAAGGATCACTCCGATAACCGTGACGAGGCCTCCGGCCCCCGTCTCGGCCAGGGCCGGGGAGCCGGACGATTGAGTTGTCTGCAGCTGAGCGAATCGAACCTCGGCGATGCGAAAGTAGGAAGCGCCTCGCGAGAGCTTCTCGGCGTCGGATGCCGCGGTGAACTCCTGCTGAGTGTTGGAGGGGCCGAGGACAAATTCGAACTGAATCCGTCCCTCGGAGTCGGCGGTCCGCTTCTCCGGCTCACCCGAACGTTTTGGTCCGATAGAGACAGAGACTTCACTACCCGGTTCAAAAAGCGAGGGAGTGGTGACTTGGACCTTTCCACTGCCCTTCAAGGTGAGCACCGGGCCGGAGGTCACCGCTATCTCCATGAATTCCATGACTTGCCGGTTCACCTCGAAGTTCCATCCATACAACGAGAACAACTTCTCCGCGGTGCGGTATGTGAACTCGGTGGGGGCCGGAGTGCCAAGAGCACTCATCAGCATCGGCAGGGCATCCTGCAAGTTTCTTTGCGCGTATGGCCAGTCGTGAATCCCCGGGCTGTACTCACGGTAGTTGTGAGGGATGTTTGCCGCTTCCAGTGCCGCATGGAACCTGCCGTTCATCGCACGAATGCCGGCCTCGGTTGCGGCCGGAGCCGCTGCCCCCTGAGGCGCGTCGCCCGGGCCGGGGGTTCCGTCTCCCGAGACGGCGGAAAGTTTCACACCCCGCAGGTTGGTGACGAGGTCTGTTGGGTTGTGAGTCCGCCAGATGACTTCCTGCTGAACCTGGTCCCCCCAAACTCGCGTGGTTGGAGTCCCTCGAAAAGAAAGGCCCTGAAACGCGACCCAGCTCGAGGGTTCCGCGATCATCGTGTCGACGGCCCCCGAGAAAGAGGCGGCCGCCACAAAGAGATCCGGATGCCGTGCTGCATAACTCATTGCCCCGAAGCCGCCCATCGAGTGGCCGGCAATCAAGCGCTGCGACCTGTCCGCAAGGGCTCGGTAGTTCGCCTCGACGTAGCCGATTAGCTCACCTATGTGGTGGCTTTCGTAGCGAGGGGGGCCGAAGGCGCCGCCGTTGAACCAGTCCGAATACCAACCGGCATTCTCGTTCTTGCCGCTATCGGGCATAACAACGATCAGGTCCAGCGGTTCGGTTAGCCCTTCGACGTCGGTCAGCCGCGTCCATGTCGTCTCGTCGTCGCCGACCCCGTGAAGCAGATAGAGCACGGGGTACCTCTCATTCGAATCTGCGTAGCCGCGCGGCAAAAGGATTCTGAACTTCATGTCCCTTTGCATCGCCGGGCTGGGCATGGTGACTTCGAAGAGACGGTCGTTTCCTTCGACCGGTACTTGCTGCGCACCCATCGCGTGGCCGCCGGGAGTTAACGACAGAACTATGCAACCGACGACTAGCGTGACGAAGAGCTTGAACCGTGCTCTGCCAGCCACGCCCTTAGAGTCCGAGCGTCTTGGCGATGATGTACTTCTGAATCTCTGAAGTTCCTTCGACAAGGGTGAACATCCGAACGAACCTGTAGATGCGCTCGAGCGGTAGCTCCCGCATCCACCCCATGCCCCCGTGCACCTGAATCATGCGGTAAGCGACTCGGTTGACCATCTCGCTCGCGTACAACTTGGCTATCGACGACTCCTGCATAACCTGCTCGCCGTTGTCGTACTTCCATGCGCATTCATAAGTCAAAAGGCGCGATGCCTTCAGCTCCACCAGCGAGTCGATGACGTGTCCCTGTACGTACTGGTTCTTGCCTATCGGCCTTCCGAAGGCTTCGCGTGTCTTCGCGTATTCCAGGCCGGTATTCAGGCAGAACTCTGCGAGGCCGTTGCACCATGCGGCAATCGAGAGTCTTCCCATCGCGAGGAACTCCATCGCCGAGTAGAAGCCGCTTCCCACCTTTTCCGGGCCCCCGAGTATCTGCTCCTCGGAGACTCTGCAGTCCTCGAAGATGAGCTCGACCTGGCCGTCACCTTCCACCATTCCGCTTTGAGCCCGTCCCACGGAGAGGCCGGGGGTTTCCTTCTCGACGATGAACGCCGTGATGCCGCCGCTGCCCTTGAGCGAGCGGTCGTTGGCTGCGAACACGAGGATGAAGTCGGCTCTGCCCCCGTTTGTGATGAAGTGCTTGCGGCCGTTCAAGACCCACTCGTCTCCCTCTTTTACCGCGGTGGTGCGAATGTCCTGCGCATCGGACCCTGCCTCCGGCTCGGTCAGAGCGAACGCCATCGACTTTTCAGCCGATACCAGCGGAGCGAGGTATCTCTTCTTCTGCTCCTCGGTCCCACTGAGAAGGACGCCGGTGGGACCTTCGGGACCGTGGCAGACAAGCAGGCCGAGGCGCAAGCCCGACTTCGTCGCCTCTTCTCTAAGGGCCACCATCCCGACTTCGGAAAGGCCCCCACCGCCGACGTCGGGAGGGAAGTTCGCCGCATAGAAACCGAGTTCCGCCGAACGGCGTCTGACCTCTTGCCACGTCTGGGCGGGTACCTCGTCCGTCTCGCGGTCGAGTGAATCTTCGAGGGGTCTTACCTCACGGTCGACGAAGCTGCGAAGCGAATCGCGGAGGTCTTGAATCTCTGGACTGAGTGCGAACTCCACGGACTAGTTGACGCTCTTCGTGACTCCGAGGCCTCTCAAGCAGAACTCTGAAACGAACTTGCTCAGCTCGTCGATATCGTTGGGGATCGCCCCTGTGCTGCGCAGCCGGGCGAAGTGGAACACCGTCGCGACCACTCCCTGCGCAAGAAGCATCGGATCTTCATCTGTAATGTCGCCGTTGGCGATTGCCTCTTTGATGTGCACGGCAGTGTCGGACGCATGCACCTGCTGCGCATCGTCGATGAGCGACGCAAAACGATCCTGCGTGCCGGCGAACCGGAGCAGTACGTAGAGGTGCTCGTTCTCTGCGGTGAAACGAAGCGAGGCCTCGATGCCTTTGGAGATTCGCTTCAAAGGGTCGGTCTCGTCCTCAATGGCTTTGGCCTGCGCTCTGCGCAGATCGTCCCTGGTCGCTTGCACGATCTCGCGGAAGAGTGTCTCTTTGTTCTCGAAGTACCAGTAGAAAAGGCCCTTGGCAACACCGGC
Organism: Actinomycetota bacterium; assembly: GCA_035536315.1. Lineage (GTDB taxonomy): Bacteria > Actinomycetota > CADDZG01 > JAHWKV01 > JAHWKV01 > DATLOJ01. Next base: position 5,494 of record DATLOJ010000076.1, read on the forward strand.
AGATTTCACGATGTCGATCACGCGGGTCGCGTAATAACCGCTGTGGGCAAAGAGCTTGGCGGCCTCGTGCATGAGCTGCTGCTTCCGGGCCTTGCCTTGCTTAGTGAGTTTCTGTGCGCCTCCCATGGGGGCCAAGGATACCCGGCCCCCTCCAGGCGGTCAGCCGGGCCGCTTTTCTCCCAAATGTGCGCTGTAGGGAACTGACGTACAAAAGCGTGCCGCTTTTCTCCAAAATGTGCGCTATAGGGAACTGACGTACAAAAGCGCGCCGCTTTTCTCCAAGAGTTCATCGAGCTGGGCCGGGGGCCGTTTGACGGTAGCCTTTGGAAACTGTCCTTTTGACCAGCCCCCGGGAGGCCCGGATTGACCGTCAGCAGATCCGATGTCGAACACGTCGCGCGCCTTGCCCGGCTTGCACTGTCCGACGAGGAGGTCGACCGGTTCGGCGAGCAACTCTCGAAGATCCTCGACCACGCCGAGAAGGTGACCTCGCTCGATACCGATGGAGTCGAACCGACCTCGCACCCGGTCCGTCTTGTAAACGTCCTTCGTCCGGACGAGCCCGTCCCGGGAGTCACGGCGAAGGAGGCCCTGGCCAACGCGCCCCATG
>DATLOJ010000077.1:0-4425 GCA_035536315.1 Actinomycetota bacterium
CTCCAGACCTCGGCCGTCGCCCGAAAGCGAAAGCCGTATCTCGCTCGCGCCCGAATGCTTCACCGCGTTTTGAACGGCCTCGAGCGCCGTGTAGTAAACGGCCTCTTCCACTTGGGGCGCGTAACGGCCGATGCCGCCGTCGTCGATGACGACCGGAAGCGACAGCCTTTCGATGTGACTCCGCAAGGTATCGGCCAGCCCTCGCTCGGCGAGATCGGCGGGGGAGAGGCCCGAGGAGAAACCGGTCAGAACCCCGGCCACCTGTTCCTGAAGGACTCGCAGCTTTGGGAGGCTCTCGGCGATGCGCTCTGGACTCTTCTTCAAAACGATCAGGGCACGGTCCAACTGAATGACCAGGGCCATCAGGTATTGCTGGGCCTCGTCGTGAAGTGTGCGTTCGATTCTTCGGCGCTCGGCATCCTGCACCTCGACAACCTGCCTTCGCGACTCACGCAGCTGCACGGTGAGCGCGGAGATCTGTTCGACGCTCTTCTCCAGCTCGGCGGTCGTGCGAACGTTGCGAAGGACGATGGCGGCCTGGGATGCGAGGTCCTCGGTCAGCCGCCGCTCGATCCCGGTCACCGCTGCGCCCTCCTTCTTATATAGAGCCAGAGCCCCCAGCAGCTCGCCGCCCTCGGTTACCGGCGTAGACAGATCTGCGCCTTCGATCGAAGGAAGCTGCTCGCCTTCTAAATGCAAGCGAGCCTCGGCCGAACCGCCCGGCCAGCACTCAGTAAGAACCAGCTCGTCGCCGATGCGCACCCACAGCTGCGTTGCCTCGGCCCCCGTCCCCTCGGCCAGAATCCGTACGATCTCAGGGAGCATCGTCTCGACCGAGAAGCTTCGGCTGACTCTTCTCGAGAACTCTGCAAGCGAGTCGGCCGGCGGCTGGCGGTGTCCGTACACGATCCGGCTTGCGACCGCGCGCAGCCAATCACCAACTCGCCGTAGTGTGAGAGCTACCACGGCAGTCGCAACCATCGGGAGAAATACGCGGGTCAGCCTCTCGGCCCCGAACACCTCCGCAACGGCAACGACGAGCAGCAAATAGACGGCCACGGTGTACGCGGCAAGGCCGAGCCAGACGATGGCCGCGCTGAGGAGAGACCTGCTGCTAAAGCTGGATGACGTCGACATTAAAATCATCCGCCCACAGCGAGCCGTGTCCGATCGAGATCGTGATGCAAAGGTTCTTCGTCCCCTTGGGTACGACCAGGACCTGGTCGACCTTGGTCCAATCGATGGGCCGCAAGAAGTGAGTGTCGGAAGAATCGGAACGGCCGCTTCCGCCCTGCTGGTTCGCAGGCAGGGCGAGGGCCTCCTGCAGCGTCAACGAATACGCCGACACACCCAGGACCGCCCTGCTTTGCTCGGCTACATCAGCCTTTAGCCATCCCGCAACGCGCAGGATCTTCCCCTGGTACGGCTCGGAGTCGAAACAGTAGGACGCGTTGTGGGGCCGCTCCGTCGGCTCCGGGGCCATGACCAGCAAGCTCGCCGCGCCAGAGCGCTTCGTCTTCTTGTCGGCCCGCATCTCGAAACCTGGGGCAGGTTCGCCGGATAGCTCATCAGAGCGTGTCCAGATTGCCAGTCGCCCCTGCCTGTCGAACTGCTCCATGTCCATGTTCTCGAGAGGAACCGGTTGAATCTTTTCCGGGGCAAGGGCACCGAGGTCGACCTTCGTAAAAGTGATCTCATCGATCCAGACATTCTTTCCCGCGGCGGCTCCGAACATGATGCACAGCTCCAGCACCCCCAGCGCCGAAGGCCGAGGGCCGCCACTGTTGACGGCATCTACTTTGGTCCACTGGTCGGCGCCGACGGTGATGTTGTTAGTCGGATTGGAGGCTTCTGCCGAGTAGCCGACGAAGAAGAACACGCCCGTCCCACGGTCGCCTCTGACGTAAGCCGAAACCCGAATCGCCGAGCCTGCGAAGGGGGAGTGCGCGCAGAACTGGGCATTGCTGCGGACACCCTCCTCGGCCTTTCCGAGTGGCTTCAGGTGAAGGCTCATCTCTCCGCCCCGCTTCTGCGACTCGGTGAGCTCGAGCTTGTGCTTGGGATCGCTCTCGGACCCTGTTTCGCTGTGCGAGATAACGCGCCACCCGGCCGGCGCGTCGCCCTCGTTGCCTCCCTCGAAGCGCAGAGCGCCGGGCATCTGAGTGGGGGCCGGCTCGGGGTTCTTCACGACCTTGAAAGCCCCGCAGGACGATAGAAAGACAGCGGCCATGATCAACGCGATCAGACGCGTTTTCACCGGTCGATCACCTCGACGGTCAGATCGTCCACCCAGATTTCGCCGACTGGGTCGAGCCGAAATTGGATCGCGAGGCTTCTCGTGGACCTCGGAACGAACAAGGTTTGCTCATGGCGAACCCAGTCAAAAGCGGCGCCCGAATTACCAAAATGCACATCGGAGTTACTGGACTCCTGGGCCATGATCTGCTCGGGCGTCATGGCCATAAGCTCTTCTAGCGTCGAGAGGCCTGCGAACACTGAAAACGCGATGTATCCCCCTTCACCCAGTTCCGCCCGAATCCACGCTCCGACTCGGATTGTCTTGCCAAGAAATGGTGCAGGGTCGGCGACGTAGTAAACGTTATCGCCAAATTTGGTTTCACCGACCTGTTCGGCGCTAAATCGCAGGCTTGCTGCCCCGGACCTTTTTATCTTTGTGTCCGAGCGCATAACAGACCTCGCAGGAAGCTCGCTGGGTCTCAGATTCCAGCCGGGGATCGCGCCGGAACGTTCGAAACGCTCCATATCGAGGTTGTCCAACGCAACTGCTTGAACCTTCTCTGGTGGAAGGGCCGCGAGGTCGATCTTTGCGAACGCTATGTCGTCTATCCACAGGCGCCCCGATCTGGCAACTCCAAAGTTCACGCAGACCTCCGGCCTCCTTCCGGGAGACGCAGCAGGCTGCCCGGCCGTCCCACCGGGCAAGATGATGGCTTCGAACTTGGTCCATTTACCGGCCGTTTTCGACACGCGCTGAGTCCGCAGGTCCGATTCTGGTTCGGTGAGTGTCACGAACATCGATGTTGCAATGTCTGCAGAGTCGGCCTTTAGAAAAGCGGACACCCGAAAAGCAGAGCCCCCGAAAGGTGGGTCTCCGCAAATCCTCGCGTTGCCAAACCTTTCCTTGGGGAGCTTCTTTTTTCCTATGGGGCCAAGGACGGCGCTCATCTCTCCAGAGTGTTTGTCGGAGTCTGTGAGCTCCAGCTTGTGATCCGGTTTTGGTTCCTCCTCTGTTGGGTCAAATCGCGGGCTGGAGCCGACTGCGAGTCCACCGTCCTGGCCCTCCGTGTGGGATATGACGAGCCATCCGGCAGGCTTATCGCCGGGCTTGCCTCCTTCGAACCGCACCCCCTTTAAGGGGCCGCTCGGCGCTGGGTCCGGCGGCTTCACCACCTTGAACGCCCCGCAGGACGCAAGAAACAAAGTCACCAACATCAATGCGATCGCACGCGTTCTCATAGATCGATCACCTCCACGGTCAAGTCATCGGCCCACACCGATCCGACCTGGTCGAGCCGAATCTCAATGCACAGGTTGACCGTCGATTTCGGCACAAACGTGATCACTTCGTACTGGCTCCAGTCCGGTGCGTTTCTGATGAATACATGGGTGGCGTAGGAATCCCCGCGCTCCAGGACCACCTCCGGCGTGATTGTGGGAACCTCGGCCGCCGTGAAGGGGAAAGCCGAGATCCCGAATACTCCGCCTGCCCCCTCGGCCACATCTGTTTTGATCCATCCCGCAATTCGAAGGGTTTCGCCGAGGACCGGGTTTACATCGAGGCAGTAGTCGGCACTGTCGCCCGGTGGCTGTTGAAGCGGTACGTCGGTCGTGAGTCGAAGGCTGGAGCGCCCTGATCTTTTCGTCTTGCTGTCCGCGATGAGCTCGAACCCTTCTTTTGGCGGGGATGCGAGGCCAGCGTTCAGGGCCCAGTTCTTGAGGGTTCCGCGCTGCGACGTCTCCATGTCCAGGTTCTCGAGTGCCAAAGGCTGTCCCGCCGGGATCGTCTGTAGGTCGAGCTTCGTGAATGTGACGTCGTCGATCCAGGCCCTGTTTGATCCCTCTACTCCCAGGAGAACGCACATTCTCTGCTTACCGGCTCCCTGTCCCGGCGGCGGAACGCTTACAACTTCGTGCTTGTTCCAATTCCCGCCCCGTCTCTGGAGGGAGCCGAGCGAGCTGTCCTGGTCTCCGGTCGCGCCGCTCAAGTTTTCGGAAACCCAGAACCGAACGATCCCGCCAGCGTCGCCCTTGATGAAGGCAGTGACTCTGGTAGCAAAACCCGGGAAAGGAGCGTCGCCGCAAAATTCTGCGTCGGTGAAGGTGCCGACGGGAAACTTTTCCTTCGTGACTGGACGAAGAAGCGCGCTCATCTTTCCCGAGCGCTTTTCGTCCTCGGTGTACTCA
>DATLOJ010000078.1:0-6328 GCA_035536315.1 Actinomycetota bacterium
CGCGAGGCCGACAAAGGCCTGTCCGCCGGCGAGAAGAGAATGCTCACGAAAGCCCGCCAGATCTTGGTGTCCGAGATCACATTCTCAGCCAACGTCGACGAGGTCGAGGCCGAGAAGATGCTGGACAAAGTTCTCGCATAATAATTTGAGTCCTAGTAGCACTGAAAATGCGGCCCCCGTTTGGGGGCCGCATTTTTTCATTCACTCATGAAGAGCGCGCCGTTCAGCACTGCGGTTGTCCTGGCCGGTGGGGCCGGCTTGCGTTGGGGTTCCGACAAGCCGAAGCAGTTCCACGATCTTGGAGACCGCCCGATGATCGAGCATTGTCTGCTCGCCTTCGAAAGGTCCCCGTCCGTGGCATCCCTCATCGTGGTGCTTCCCGCGGAAAACGAGGTCGACCTCAGCGAGTTCACGAAAGTTCAGTCAACGACAACCGGGGGGGCGACTCGGCAAGCTTCCCTTGCCGAAGGTCTCATATGCCTGCCGGATGAAACCGATGTCGTGGTTGTTCATGATGCGGCCAGGCCGTTCGTGTCCAGGGAGCTGATCGATACCGTTGTAGCAGCGGTCGCTCCTCCCTTCGACGGCGCTCTCGCTGCACTTCCGCTGGATGACGCCCTTCGTGAGGCAGACTCCGAGATGCAAATGATTCGAGCCGCTTCCAGATCAGGTCTTTATCGTGCCCAAACTCCCCAGGCCTTTACCCGCGGATGCATCGAAGAGAGCCTTCACCGGGCGCAGGCCGATGGATATGAATCGGAAGACTGCTCGGAGCTGGCAATCAGAGCGGGATTCAAAGTAAAGGTCGTTTCGGGTGATCCGTTGAACTTGAAAATCACACGCCCGGCGGACCTCGCACTTGCCGAGGCGATCCTCGCGACGAACAAACGGTAGGGATCCGTATGAGAGTAGGAATCGGTTACGACGTTCATGCATTCGATGAGTCGCGGCCCCTTGTTCTCGGAGGAGTGACCATTGAAAACGCTCCGGGGCTTGCAGGATGGTCCGATGCCGACGCCCTCACTCACGCAGTAACCGACGCAATCCTCGGCGCGGCAGGCCTCGGGGACCTCGGCACCCACTTTGGAGCGGAGCAGGTAGCCGAAGGAGTCTCGAGTCTCGAGCTGCTCGCCGGTACAAGCAAGATGCTTGCCGACAAAGGCTTTCGGTTGGTCAACGTCGACGCCGTTGTGGCAATTCAAGAGGTTCGGATGTCTCCTTACCGCGATCTCATGGCTGCTCGTCTTGCGGATGCACTCGGTGTGGACGCCGGCGCAATCAGCGTAAAGGCGACGACGACGGACAGGCTGGGATTCGTCGGCCAGGGGGAAGGGATTTCCTGCGTAGCGGTCGCGTTGATCGAGGAGCCCAGGGGCTAGGTAGACAACTCTGAAGTCTTGGAGCGTTCTTAGCGCTCTCTTAATAAATTCTCATGTGCGCCTGTTTTGATGACGTCGTCGCGAAAGCGACGCATCTGAGAAAAGGAGCACACTGAATGAATTACTCACTTAATGCGCATTCTCGTGGTTGATGACGAGCGGCCCGTCAGGGAGGCCCTCGACCGTGCCCTTCGGTTCGAGGGGTACGACGTCGATCTCGCCGCAGACGGCGCGGACGCTCTCAAACTTCTGGCGAACACATCGCCCGACGCGATCGTCCTCGACATCCTGATGCCTCGAATAAGCGGCCTCGAGGTCTGTGAGCGGCTGCGCGCCGCCAAGGATACGACGCCAATACTGATGCTCACCGCGCGCGACGCGGTCGAGGACAGGGTGGCAGGCCTGGACGCGGGGGCCGACGACTACCTGGTGAAACCCTTCGCCTTGGACGAATTGCTCGCGCGGCTCAGGGCCCTTCTGCGACGCAATGTCGAAGGCGATCGCAGCGTTCTCAAGTTTCGAGATCTGTCGATGGACCTGTCCACCAGGGAAGTCCGAAGAGGCGCTCGGCTCATCGAGCTGACACGTACAGAATTCCTGCTCCTGGAACTCTTTCTCCATAATCCAAGAAGAGTGCTTACCCGCGAGGTGATTCTCGACAGGGTTTGGGGCTACGAATTCGGTCCCGAGTCGAACTCACTCGACGTCTACATCGGATATCTGAGACGCAAGATCGAGGCCGGAGGCGAGCCACGAGTCGTCCACACAGTCCGAGGCGTCGGCTACGTCCTGAGGGACTCATGAGCGTCAGGGCCCGCATCATCATCCTGGGGGGCCTTTGCATCTGGGTTGGGGTGCTCTTTTCTGCAGCGGTTGTAGGGAGCCTCGCCCGCGTCAATTCCTGGCTCGAGCGCATAAGGGAAGAACCGGCTCAAATGGAGGAGAGGGCGAATGTCATTGAGTGGGCGATCCAAAAATCAAAAACTGATCCCGCGGCCCTCCCTACAGCGTTTCCCAGTGACCTTCCAGCCGAATCGGAGGAGCAGTCGAGGACATATGCACGGATGGTCCTCGCTGATGGGACGGTGCTAGCTCCACCTGGTCAATCATTGGAATTGTTTGAGCCCTTTACGCAGGTGCAAAGCGCCGAAGGCCGGACAATTCAATTGCCAAACTTGTTCGAGCGCATTATGAGCGAGCCGTCTAAGTCGTACCCCCGAAAAGAGGGCACCGAAGAGGTGCAAATACTCACTCGATTAATTCAACCTGGAGTAGCTCTTCAGGTGGCAAGAGTCGGTGACGCCGGCCCCCCAAATATTGCAGGAACCGTTTTAACGGATGCCGAGCTTTGGGCTCGGGTCGCGGTGGTTGGCGGAGTCCTGGCCTTCATTGCAGCTGCCTTGGTTGCCTTTATAGCGACGATGCCCATCCGAAAGCTCTCGCGGGCCGCTGAGAGGGTTGCCGATACCAGGCAGGTTGCTCAGGGCATCACCGGGGAAGGGACCGGCGACATGCGCAAGCTCACCAGGAGCTTCAACCGAATAGTCGGTGCCCTGGGGGACTCACTTAGCTCACAGCGTCAGTTAGTTACCGACGCTTCGCATGAACTTCGCACGCCGCTGACCAGCTTGCGTACGAATATCGAAGTACTGCTTCGTGTTGAGTCACTCGCCCCCGAGGATCAGAAGAAGCTTCTGAGGGATGTAGTGGAGCAGATCGATGAGCTGACGTTTCTCATCAGCGACCTGACGGACCTGGCCCGCGTCGGCGACTCGGCCCCCGAGTCCGTAGACGTTCGTCTCGACAGAATCGTTGAGAGAACGGTGCGCAGGATGGAGCGCAACTGGCCAAAGGTCAGCTTCGAAATGGCGATCGAACCCACGACTGTGAGAGGCGTTGCCTCGAAGATCGAACGGGCGGTTTCCAACATCCTCGACAACGCGGCCAAATGGAGTCCTGACGGCGGAACCATCGAAGTCTCGGTGTCCTCCGGCGAGCTTCGTGTCCGGGATCATGGCCCGGGGATATCGGATGCTGATCTCCCGCACATCTTCGAGCGGTTTTATCGAGCGGACGACACGCGAGGACAGCCGGGATCCGGAATTGGCCTTGCGATCGTTCAGCAGGTCGCGGAATCGCACGGGGGATCGGTGTCTGCTCAGAACGCTCAAGGTGGAGGAGCGATCGTGCGGATGACTCTGCCCGAGTCTCAGCTAGAGGCGGTCTAGTGAACTAGGCCCCCCACGTGCGAGAGGCGCTCGCGGAACTTGAACCACACGAGCGATGAGCAGCCGAGGAGCCCTGCTGCGATGAGCATCGTCACGGGGACGCCGACTCCCTGAGCCGTCGTCCCTCCTATGAGGGCCCCCAGCGGATAGAGGCCCGCAAACGCCATCAAGAAAAGGCTCATGACTCGCCCCCTTCTTCGCGGCGGAGACGCCATCTGAAGGCCAGAGCTGGTCGCGGCCAGGATCGTTCCGTGCATCGAGCCGTAAATCACGATCAGGCCCAACGCCAGGGGAAACCAGCGGTTCAGTGCAAAGCCCGCCAGTACCGCGGCCTGAGTCAAGGTTCCGCCAATAACAATGACTTTGTAGCCGAGCTGCCGAACGAGGCGCGGTGACATCACGCTTCCCAAGGCGGTCCCCATCGCGAAGACCGCGAACAAGGTCCCGTACGACCCGGCCCCCTTGTTCAAAACATTGCGGGCGAATACCGGGAGCAGAGAGATCATCGGTGCACTGAACAGCGACATCGCCATCGCAACGGCGATCAGGGTTCCGATGACAGGCGTCTCGCGCGCAGTTTTGAACCCTCCCAGGAAAGAGTTCTTCGTGAACTTCTGGGTCCGTTCGTGCGGAGCCACCCTTATCAGCAGAAGGGCTCCTATTACGGCCAGATAGCTCATCGAGTTGATTGCGAACGCCGTTGCTGGCCCGGATGCCTCAACAATTATCCCGCCGGTGATTCCGCTGGTCGCGAGGATGTAGCCGGCGATCGCGGGCCCGATGACTCGCCCCAGGGAGAACTGCAGGGAGTTGAGAGAAATTGCCGAGGGAACGTGATGCCTGGGAACCAGGTCGCCGATAAACGCTTGGAAGGCAGGCATGTTGAAGGCCAGCGCAACGCCGGTGAGGATCACCGGGGGAAAGACCGTCACAAGTGATGCGCGGCCGGTGAACGTGATGTACGAAAGCACTGCTGCAGAAGTCAGCATCACCGTCTGCGTAACGAGAAGGACTTTCTTTCGCTCGAATCGGTCGGCCGCCGCTCCGCCGGGAAGGCCGAGGATGAGCATCGGGCCGAACTGCGAAACGGGAACCATCGCAACCCAGAAAGCCGAATCGGTCATCTCCAACACGAGCCAGCTGAGCGGCACGCTCTGGAGCCACGTTCCCAGGTTGGAGACGAAGGCCCCAAAGAAGAAGAGCCTGAAGTTCCTGATACGCAGGGCATCGACGATCCTGGGCGGCGCTTCGGGTTTTGCGTCCTCGGCCTGAGAGGGCGCCACCACAGGGCCTGGCGCGACCTCAGACTCGCCCGTAGCGATTTGTTCCTTTGAATCGGCAGACGTCACGTTCCTAGAGACTACCCGTGCCCGCGAGTCCTATCGCCCACGGGTCTGCCGCCGTCCCCGACGGCCGAACGGCCGGTCCCGTTTAATGTATTGCTTGATCCGAATGATCCAAAGGGGCCCGCATGCCGCTGGTAGTGACCAATACGCTGACCCGTCGCAAGGATGAGCTTGTCCCGCGCGAGCCGGGGAAGATCGCCATGTACGTCTGCGGTCCTACCGTCTACAACCACATCCACATCGGCAACGCCCGTTGCTATATCTGCTTCGACGTGATTCGTCGCTACCTGCAGTGGCGCGGCTATGACGTGACCTATGTGCAAAACCACACCGACGTCGACGACAAGATCATCGCCAAGGCGAACGAGGAAGGGCGCCCGGCCGAGCAAGTCGCGGCCGATTATTCCCGGGCCTATGAAGCCGCGATGCATTCGCTGGAAGTCTCTCCCCCAACTATCAGAGTTCTCGCGACCGAACACATCAAAGAGATGATCGAGATGATCGAAGGACTCATCGAGAAAGGGTTCGCTTATGAGTCCTCCGGCAATGTCTGGTTCGACGTGGCCAAGTTCGAAGGCTATGGATCGCTCTCCGGAAGAAGCCTGGAAGATGTGCGCGCGGGAGAGAGAGTCGAGCCGGACCCCACCAAGCGGCATCCACTCGACTTCAGTCTTTGGAAGAGGTCTAAGGAGGGGGAGCCCGCCTGGGACAGCCCCTGGGGGCCGGGCAGGCCCGGGTGGCACATCGAGTGCTCGGCGATGTCTCTCAAATACCTTGGGATGAGCTTCGACATTCACGGGGGAGGCTCGGACCTCATCTTTCCTCACCATGAGAACGAGATCGCCCAGTCGGAGGCGTATTCGGGAGACAAGCCATTCGTGAATTACTGGCTTCACAACGGAATGGTCAATCTGGATGAGCAGAAGATGTCGAAGTCGGTTGGCAACTTCATTCTCGTCAAAGACCTCGTTGCCAAGGTTCCGGCCCCGGTGATCAGACTGATGTCGATAGCAGGTCACTATCGAAGCGAAGTCGACTTCTCGGAAGGCGCTCTCCAGCAAGCAAGGAGAGCTCTGGAGAGGTTCGACATCTTTCTTCGGGCCGCAAAGGATGTCGCGGGAGCAGACTCCGAAACTGCAGATTCGGAGGCCGGCAAGGAGTTCATCACCCGTTTTACGGAAGCGATGGACGACGACTTCAACACACCGGCCGCGATCCGGGTCCTCCACGACCTCGTTCGTCGCGGCAACGCCGAGATCGGCAAGGCGGCAGCAGGCGACGTTGATGCCAAGAAACGCACCGGGTCACTGGTCGCAGCTTTCGATGAGCTGACCGGCGTTCTTGGAATTTCTCCCCACACGATCGGAGAGACCCC
>DATLOJ010000079.1:0-22011 GCA_035536315.1 Actinomycetota bacterium
CGCCGTTGTGTCCAACATCCCAACCTTCACTTACTTCAAGAACATGCCCATTACGGTCACGCCAGACGCCAAGCTCGATGGAGGTCTGGATGTGTTCGCGATGCGCAAGTTCACGATGCCTTACATTCCCCGTCTTCTCTGGTCCGCCTTCCACTCCGGCTCGCATGTCCGGTACAAGCATTCGGCCTACTGGACCGACCTTTCAGAAATCTCGATCACGGCCGACGACGCCAGGACGTTTGCAGTTCAGGTAGACGGTGAGTATCTAGGCGAAAGGTCCGAGGTAAACGTGACCTCGGTTACGGATGCAATCAAAGTTCTTACCTAAGACTCCGGCTCAGAGCCGGCTTCTGCTCATCACGCTAGCGCTGGTAGCGGTGACCATCGCAACGCTGATCGATCGCGATGTGTTCGCCGGGTTCGTAACAGCCGTCGTTCTTGTCGGGGCCGTCTATCAGTACCGCATGCAGATTCCCGTCGAGTCCCGGCTCTCCTGGCCGATTCCGGGAATAGCGGCGGCGGCTTTCCCGGCACTCGCGTCCCGATGGGGGGAGGCAGGCGTGTTCTACGCCGCAGGAATCGCGCTGCTCATCTGTGGGGGGGCCGGAGTGGTCGCCGGCCTTCGGCCGGGATCGACCGTGTCTATCGCGACTGCAATCAACAACGCTTTTTATCTCGGATTCACATCCGCGTTTCTGGTGATCCTGCGGTCGCAGGAAGAGGGGTTCCGGCTCGTTCTTGCGCTCCTGTTGATGGCGGCCGCCTACCTTGTTGTTTCGAGGATCGCCGGCCCCCGTGCCGGTGGGCCGGCTCTTTGGGGAGAGCTCCCCTGGATAGGTGCACTTGCGGGAATCGCAGCAGCGGGCCTGGCGGGGGCCGCATCCTCGGCTTTCATCGATGACAGGTTCACGGTTCCGGCCCTTCTCCTCGTGGGGCTCGTTGCGGGTACGGGCGCCTTCGCCGGTGACCTGACTTCGCTTGTGATCCAGTCTTCGGAACCGGAGAGTGAGACCGAACCCGAAACCGCCGGGAAGGCCCAGCCGGTCATGTCTGTCCTGCTGCTTCGTGCAGGGGTCGTGCTGTTTTGCGCCCCTGCCCTCTATTACGCGTTTCGTCTCTACCTCACATAGACACGGCTAGAGGTTTGGCTGCAAGGAAGAATCCCCTCATTTGACCGGCTGATACTCTGGAGCCGATGCCCACCACCGAACAAGTCCGCGACGTACTGGCGACCATCAACGACCCGGAGCTTCACCGCGGGATCGTGGAGCTCGGGATGGTCAAGGGAATCGACATAAAGGGGAGCCGCGTGACGGTCGACCTTGCTCTCACGATTCCCGGCTGCCCTCTCAAGAGCTTCTTTCTAGAAGTCCTTCCCGCCCGCATCAAAGAGGAGTTCTCCGACATCTCCGACGTCCAGGTGAACCTGGGGGCCATGACCGAGGAAGAACGAAAAGCCCTCGTCGGCGGCGTAAGGGCAGGCGGCGCGCAGGAGGAGCTGACTCCGTTTGCGGGACCCGACTCACCCACGATCGTCATCGCGATCGGTAGCGGAAAAGGTGGAGTCGGAAAATCCACCACTACGGTGAACCTGGCGGCCGGGCTCGTGCAACAAGGGCACTCGGTGGGACTCATCGATGCGGATATGTACGGCTACTCGATTCCAAGAATGCTCGGCGTGACCACAAGGCCCACGATGGTCGACGAGCACCTGATCATTCCGCCGGAGGCGTATGGCTTCAAGCTGATGTCGATTGGAAGCGCGGTTCCCGACGAAGAGACTCCGTTCATCAGCCGGGGGCCGATGCTTGGAAAATACCTGCACGCATTCCTGACTCAGGTGCACTGGCAGGACCCCGAGTACTTGCTGCTCGACCTTCCTCCTGGAACCGGTGATGTGGCGATGGACATCGGGCAGCGGTTCCTTCCGGGCTCTTCGATGATCCTCGTTACGACTCCTCAGAAGGCTTCCACCAACGTTGCCGCTCGCGCAGGACTGACCGCACAAAAACTGGGCATGCATGTTGCGGGCGTCATCGAGAACATGGCTTACGCAATTTGCGACCACTGCGGCGAGCGGACGTATCCGTTCGGAAGCGGCGGGGGAAAAGAGCTATCCGAGAAGTTCGACGTTCCCCTTCTGGGACAGATTCCGCTGGACCCGCCGATGAGGGACTTCGCCGATCATGGCAAGCCGGCGGTGGTCGAGCTTCCGGACTCTGTGTCAGCGATCGCCTTCAAGGAAACCGTTCAAAGGATCGAGAAATTGTTTCCCCCGAGACCCAAGAGGTCGGTGCGCAAGACTCTTCCTTTGATAATGACTCCCGCCAAGCCGCACACTCACGGCCCTAACGGTCATACCCACTAGCTTCTAGCGGCGGCGGCTCGAGTGAAGATCTATACCAAGACCGGAGACGATGGTTCTACCGGCCTTCTTTACGGGGGCCGGATCGACAAGGACGATCTTCGAACCCAGGCTTACGGAACCACCGATGAGGCGGTTGCCGTGCTCGGACTTGCCAGGGCTCTTGGACCCGCCGCCAAGTCGCTTGGCCCCCTTCTTCTTACGGTGCAGCGCGACCTTTTCGTTTTGGGTGCAGAGCTTGCGACCGCCGCGGAGAACGCATCCAAGCTCACGGCCGGAGTTTCCAAAGTCACCGAGGACATGATCGCCAGGCTCGAAACCGAGATCGATCGCATGACCGACGAGGCGCCTTTGCCCGACCACTTCATCGTCCCGGGGGAGACGGCGGTTGGGGCAACCATCGACGTGGCACGTTCAGTCGTCCGCAGGGCCGAAAGACTCGTGGTCACGTTGGTCAAGAGCTCCGCCCTTTCAGACGATCTTTGCCTGCGGTACCTCAACAGGCTTTCCGACTTTCTGTTCACCGCTGCCCGGTTCGAAGAGACCGCAGCCGGCACAGTTGCACCCGCCAGCCGGGAGACTTAGTCCTCCACTAACGCGCGAAGATATTCGGCTGCAAATCCGCTTTGATGCGAGTTCGCGGTGGGAGTATCCGGCGCGTGGAGCGCTCGCCTGGTGGCTGGGCTAAAGATCCTTTCGGAGAGGAATACCTCCCGAGGAAGACCCGCCGGACCCCAGGCCCCTTTTTCGATCTCGACGAAGACGATTTTCCCGCCGAAGCCGGATGGATCACTGGAACGGCTATGTGCGAGATGTTTGCGCTCCAGCTCCTCATGGCAGCCGGGTCTCCATACTGCCCGCGATGTGAGAGCTGGATGTTCACCTACGGAGAGCTTCACTTCTGCTCACACGGGTGTCCCGAGAACATGCGATCGACGAGGGCCTCCGACTAGCGTCACCTGACAGGGCGCGCTCACCTCGCGGTCCCTCGTCCTAGACTTCAGGGCCATGCCCGTCACGTTCTTCACGGAAGAGCACGAACTGCTTCGAAAAGCCGTTCGGCGCTTCGCTCAGGAAGAGCTTGCTCCTCATGCCGAGGAGTGGGAAGCGCAAGGGGATTTTCCGAACTGGGTCTTCACGCGCGCCGGTGAGCTCGGACTTCTGGGCCTTACCTACCCCGCGCAGTATGGAGGGCAGGACGCCGACTACTTTGCGACGATCGTTTTCGGCGAGGAGATCGGCCGTTGTGCCAGCGGAGGTATCGCCATGGCGCTGGCAGTCCAGACCGACATGGCGACCGCCCCGGTGAACAAGTTCGGAACCGACGAGCAGAAGAGACGCTACCTGGCCCCCTCGATCTCGGGAGACAAGATCGCTTGCCTCGGCATATCCGAGCCCAATGCAGGATCGGACGTGATGAACATCGAAACAACGGCTACCTGGAACGGTGATGGGTGGGTCGTCAACGGCAGGAAGATCTTCATCACGAATGGCTATAGAGCCCACTACATGGTCCTTGTTGCCAAGACGAAGCGCGATGGCCAGGTGACAGGCCACTCCCTGTTCATAGTGGACACCGACACCCCGGGATTCGTCCGAACGCGAAAGCTGGACAAGGTTGGGATGCGCACCTCCGACACCGCCGAGATTGCATTCGAGGACATGCACATTCCGCCGGACGCACTCCTGGGGCAGGAGGGCGAGGGCTTCAAGCACATCATGTGGGAGCTTCAAGGGGAGCGTTTGATCGGTGCGATTGCAGCGGCATCTGGGGCCGAACGTATGCTCGAAGGAGCGATCGCTTACGCAAAGGAGCGACAAGCATTCGGCCGGCCGATTGGCAAGTTCCAAGCCCTGCGCCACAAGCTGGCCGACATGGCAACAAAAGTGACGGCGGTCAAGGAGCTCATTTACTACACGGCCCATCGATGGAACAGCGGCGAGTACGTCGTGCGCGAGATTTCAATGGCGAAGCTTCTTTCAGGAAAGATCGCATTCGAGGTAGCCGATGGATGCCTCCAGGTGTTCGGGGGGTTCGGGTACTCGATGGAGGCCCCCATACAGCGCGGGTGGCGAGACACCCGACTCAACCGAATTGGAGGCGGCACCGACGAAGTCATGCGCGAGGTAATCGGAAAGCTCGAAGGTTTGTAATGCACCTCACCAACCCCCCGTACGAGGTTGCTTTTCCCGACAACTTCGAGCCGGCGGAGACCCCTTACGAGCTCTTTACCGAGGAGCACCACTCGCTTCGCAAGATGGTCAAGGTCTTCGTCGAAAAGGAACTCGCCCCTCACGCGATCCAGTGGGAAGGGCAGGAGGATTTTCCGCGGGAGACCTTTAGAAGGCTGGGCGAGCTGGGCCTTAACGGGATGAAGTTCCCCGAGGCATACGGGGGAACGGGGCCGGACTACGTTGCCGAGGCCGTAGTCATCGAGGAGCTCACCGGCATTGGTTCGGGCGGCGTTGCCGCCGACCTCGGCGCTCACCGCGACCTTGCGTGTCTCTACGTTCACAACTTCGGCAACGACGAGCAACGCAAGAAGTGGCTGAAGCCGGGAATCTCCGGACAGTTGCTGGGTGCACTTGCCGTCACGGAGCCGGGGGCCGGCTCGGACGTCGCAGGGATCGAAACCCGAGCAGTGCCGGACGGGGGCGATTACATCCTGAACGGCTCGAAGGTTTTCATCACCAACGGGAGCTGGTGCGATTTCGTCGTCGTCGCGGCCAAAACATCTTCCGAGGAGGGGCACGGGGGCATCAGCTTGATTGTTGTGGAGAAGGGCACTGTTGGGTTCGAGCAGCGCCGTATGCGGATGCTTGGCTGGCGAACATCGCACACCGGTGAGCTTTCATTTCAGGACTGCAGGGTTCCAAAGGCAAACCGTCTTGGAGAAGAGGAAGGGCGCGGCTTCTACCAAATCATGCAGAACTTTCAGTGGGAGCGGCTGTCGATGGCCCTCGCGCAGGTGGCGGGCGCGGCCCGAATTTACGAGATGGCCCGTAAGTACGCGCTTGAGCGGAAGGCCTTCGGAAGGGAGATCGGACACTTCCAGGTCTGGCGGCACAGATTCGCGGATATGGCCTCAGAGATAGAGATGGCAAGAGCCCTGACCTATCACGCGCTTCGGATGTTCGTTCACGGCATCCCGTGCATAGCCGAGGTCAGTATGGCGAAGGACCTGTCCGCCGATATCGCCTTCAAAGTTGCCGACGAGTGCGTCCAGGTTCACGGCGGATACGGTTACATGATGGAGTTTCCGGCTCAGCGCGCCTGGCGGGATACACGTCTCGGGCCGATCGGCGGGGGCACTTCCGAAATAATGAAGGAGATCATCGGCAAGTCACTCGGACTATAGGGAAGGGGATCAGCGTGGTTGAGGGTACCGGCGGCAATCAGAACAACGACAACGAGAACCGCAAGCGCAGGAAGCTCGCCCAGCTCCATGCGGCGGGAGGTGCAAGAAGGTTCGCGGCGTGGGGGATCGGAACGGCCGCCACGGTCATCGGAATCATCCTTCTGATTCTGCTTCTCAACAGCGTGAAGAAGACTCCGCGGGAGTACATAGGCATCTCCTACGGTGGCGGCCCTATAGAAGGCGCGCACTTTCAAAGGATCAAACAACCGGGAAGCAATCTGTTCGTCAACGGGTTTGCCGACCGGCTTTATCTGTACCCGGTGACGCAGAGGAACTACATCATCTCCGTACGTCAGGACGAGGGAGATGTCGTCGGTGAGGACTTCATTGTGGCCCCTTCCAAGGACCGCATCCCCGTTCAGTTCCAGATGGCTACGTACTTCAAGCTCAACACCGACAAGCTACGGAAGTTCCACGAGCAGATCGGGCTCAAGTACGAAGCTTGGACCGACCCGGGTTGGATACGGATGCTGAACGACTCATTCCGCCAGCAGATCGAGTTCGCCGTTCAAAAGGAGTCCCGCAAGTACGACGTGGCCGACATCTACGCCAACGCGGAGGTTCTGGAGACGATCCAGGGGGAGGTCGGCGGGGTTCTCAAAGAGAACGTGGCGAACATCCTTGGCGACGAGTACTTTTGCGGCCCCACCTTCGAGCAGGGGACCGGCTGTCCAGAGTTCACATTCGTCATCAAGCACATCGACATCCCGGATGGCGTTCGCTCGGCCTTCGAGTCCAACAGAACCTCGGAGATTCAGGTTGTGACCAAGCAGAACGAAATTCGTCAGAGGGAAGCCGAAGCGGAAGCGATCAGGAAGCTGAACGAGGCCCTCACGACAGCGGGAGACAACTACGTTCTGCTGAAAGCAATCGAGGCCGGAAAGATCGAGTTCTGGGTCATTCCTCACGGGGGGAACTTCACACTGCAAACGCCCGAGAGGCGGGCGCCTTAGTTCAAACGGCCCGGCCGTGAATTAGCTCGGCATCCTCCGGACTGCAGACTCGCACCAACGCGGCAACTTCGCGGCCGATCGACACTCGGCCCGCGCTCGTCTCGATGGTAAACGGGCCCCCGAACGGCGCCGCATCGATCACCTTGATCAACGCGCCAGGACTCATCCCGGTTTCGTGAAGAAACCCGGGTAGCTCTCCGCTCACTTCCGAAACTTGTGCCACAGCTACGGCGTCGCCGACGACCTCATCATTCAAGGCCCGCAGCTCACGCGGATCAACGGGGCATATGGGGAGTCCGTGGGGGCAGTACTCGGGAAACCCAAGGGTTTGAGCCAGACGCTCCTCAACCCGGGCAGATACGGCGTGCTCGAGCCTGTGGGCCTCCTCATGGACCTCATGCCACGGCATTCCCAGAATGCTTGTCAGGAGCCGCTCGACAAGGCGGTGCCTCCTCAAGTTTCGGGTGGCCTGGACACGTCCGTCCGCTGTTAAGAGAACCGACCCGTCTTTGGTGCGCTCCACGTAGCCTTCCGCCGACAGCCGCTTCAGCATCTCGCTGGCCGAAGGAAGCGACACATGCAGGGTTCGAGCCAAGACCGTCGCCGTGCAACGAGTTGCGTCCTCTTCGAGGCGCTTGACCTGCCCGAGGTAGTCCTCGACCCCGCGCACTCCCCTAGGCGCTCGTCTGGGCGGTGGAGGCGAGAGCCCCTTCGAGCACGGTTAGCAGGGCGGCCTTCACGGTTTCCTTGTCTAACGAGTTCAGGTTGAGCACTCTGAGACCATGAAGCCCAAGACTCTCGGTGGCGGCTTGCTTGTCGATCGAGTTGCCAATTGCTGCAGCGGTGAGTGGAATCCCCGACTTTCTCAAGTGGGCAACCGCGCTGCGGAACTCTTCTGGCGACTCGAGATCCTGGGCGCTGAACAAGACGAGTCCTCCGATGAGCCCCACCCTGAGGGCCTCCACCACCACCTCGACGCGCTCCCGGTCGGCGCCGTAAACCTGAAGGTCCAGACCCTCGGAAAAGCGGATTCGGCCGAAGTGCATTGGAACGACACCCTCTCCGGTTCCTGCGGAGGATCGAACCTTCACCTGACTGACGACTTTGACGAACTCCCCTTGGGGGCCTTCGGCCGGGCCGAGAACCAGAACCTTTGGCACCTTTTTCATCACTTTCGTTTCCTTCCGAAGATCCCTCGCGACTTATCGCTGCCGGCCTCTGCCGGCTTTTCAGTCGCCTCCGTTTCGGACTTTGGTCCCCCAACAAGCCCCGTGAACTCACGCAGCAAAGCGGTGGTGTCGATGGATGGGTCGACCGGCTTCCGAACCCGTTGCTCAGAGGTTAATTGGTCTTCCTCCGAAACGGGAGGAGCCTCCGCCTGTGACTCCGACGCCGGCTTGGCAGGCTCCGCAGCGGGCCTGGGTGCCTCTCTGCTCTCGCTTCC
The DNA here is from genome assembly GCA_035536315.1 of Actinomycetota bacterium. Lineage (GTDB taxonomy): Bacteria > Actinomycetota > CADDZG01 > JAHWKV01 > JAHWKV01 > DATLOJ01. The sequence goes on from DATLOJ010000079.1 coordinate 8,182, forward strand.
GCGATTCGGACGGTGCGTGAGTTCCGCAAACAAGCTGGCTGCTTCGAGCCCGGTATATGAGCCCTCCTCTGCGATGACCCGCCCGTGCTCAGCTTCCGCAGGAGCTTCCGTTTCCTGGGGCAGGACGACTGCCTCCAGGGGAACTGCCTCGGCCTGTCCGTTCTCGGCTCCTGCATGCTCGAGCAACTCTTCATGCAACATGGGGGCCGGAATGGGCTCGTCTTCTGGGCTCAACTCGGAGGCGGGAATAAGTACATCCTCTTGTCTCAGCACGGGGGCCGGAACTGGTTCATCCTCCTCGCTCGCAGCATCGTCGAGTGGAGATACTCCAGTGGGAATTTGATCCGGGCCGGGCATGACGAAGTCCTCTTCACCCTGGGTCTCGAAGTCTTCTGCTACAGCCACCGACTCGAGACTGGGCATCGACATCGGCTCCTCATCGAACTCCCACCCGATCCCGGCGGGAACTTCACCGGCTACCTCGTCTATTTCTGCGGCCGCCTCGTCCCCCTCTCGGATCGTCGCCTCTTCGAGGGCTGCCTCGAGCTCATCGAAGACCTTCTCTAATTCCGGGTCGCGTGGCGGAAGCACGACTCCCTCGGGCAGCTCGAGCTCCAGGAGGCCGGCGTTCACCAGTCCGTACACCGCCCGTGCGGCCTCCAGCTCTGTGAAGCCACATTCGGGGGCCAGCTGTGCGATTGTGGACGTTCCGTCGACCTGTGAAACGAGTGCCCACTCCTCCGGAGTGAGTGCAAGCTCGATCGTGTCTTCTTCGTCTTCCCTGAATTTCGGGATTGCCTCGAGCGTAGGAACCAGGCGCGTTATCTGATGCCACTCCCGGAATCTGCGCGCCCCTCCCATAACCAGGTTCTCCACGTTCATGAGCACGCCGACGTCCTCGTCAGACTGAAGGCCTGCATCGAAACGAAACGATCCACCCTCCCAGCGGAGGATCTCGAAGATGGTGTCTTCGATCTGCTGCCTGACAATGGCTTCCATCTGCGACTGCTTTACAAACCCTCGCTCGATGAGGATCTCGCCGAGTCTGCGGTGCTCGGGCTCGGACTTTTGAACCTCGAGGGCCTTTCGAAGGTTGTCTTCAGACAGGTGTCCGGCGGAGATCAGACGAGTTCCCAGCTTGACTCCGCTACCGGTCATTCTGGCGTGGTAGGCCAGCCCGTCGTGGAAGTAGATCCGGGCCTCGGCATCTGCACGAGAAATGGTCAGGCACCCGGTCCTGGCCTCGTTCGCAACCGCCCGAAACACCGCGGGAACCCCTACCTGAGCAAGATCTCCCTCTACTGCTGGCAACTGGCCTCCGAAATTAGCGGGCTAAATCTCCTGATACAGGGTTTTTCGGCAAAGCGGCTCAGGGGGTTGAAGGTTTACGCCGAACATATCTGCAGGGCCCTTCAATTTTTTCACTGAATGCTGCGAAATGGCTCTGATGAACCCTACCTTTTGCGGGGAGGGAGCGAGATTTAGGTATTCCCCCCAATGGGGGGGCTCAAGGTCGGGACCGGACTAGGCCGATAAATGAATTTAGGACCACAACAATCGTTGATGGAGGGGAATGTGGCGGACCAGCGCAAGAGGGCCGATGACCTTATGTTCGAGCCCGAGTACATGCAGGAAGTCGATGGATTGGCCTTGGGGGAGTTGCGCCAGAAACGTGACGAATGTGAGCACCGAGAAGCCGAGCTTTCCTACGCTCGGCGCCTAATCCAGGGCAAGCTCGACATTCTGTCCTTTGAGCTAAAGAGAAGGGCCGCCGGGGAAGGGGGCCTGGATGAACTCATCCAGAAGATGCCTCACATTCTCGCCGACGACTCACATCCGCCCCTTAGCTTGCGCCGGCACACACGGATCTTGATGCCCAAGAACAGCGAGGAACGCAGAGAGATCGAAAGGGTGGCGTCTCGCACAATGCTCGCCCGAATCGATGCTCTCTCAGAAGCCGAAATCTCGGACATCCTGACCAAACTCGACGACGTCGAACGCCGAACTTCGCAGGAGAGGCGCCGCGTTCAGGAGATTATGGACAGGTTGAATGCCGAGATGGTCAGGCGTTACCGCGAGGGTGAAGCCGATCCTGCCGCTCTTTTGGCTACCTAAAGAATTCACCCCGGGCCACGAAGGGCCTCATCTATCTAGCTAGCGGTTGCCGGGGGAGTTTCCGTCGTGATTGTTCAGGTGTCCGCTGCTGTGACCGTTGCCCCGTTTCCTGTCATTCCCCTCATCCACAACCTCTGAGGAGGGACCGCCGGATGCCGAGACCATTGGGTCGGGGTCATCGGAACTGACGGCCCTTTTCTTCTTTTTGACAGGCGATCCGCCCCTGACTTCCAACTCACCGGATTCGACGCTTGGAACGGCAGCGGGTCCACTTGCCTGAACCCCGAGCAACTCTGCGGGAGCCACAGCCTGGGCAGCCGCCACCAGCCCAAGAATCGCGATTCCCGCGGACGCGAGCCCTTCATCGACCGCGCCCGAGAATGTAGGGCCTGAGGCCGAGCGGACTGCGGGCGGTGATTCCGATGGAACCGGAGGCCTCGAGATGCCTCTGAACAGAATCTCCGTCCCCGGACCCACGGCTGTCGCCTGGGCGATTTCGGCAACCCTTCCGCTGGCCGTGAATCTTTCGAGTGCTTGGTCTGCAGTAAGGGTCAGGCCGAGAAAACCGGCTGTTACAACGAGTGCGAGTCCCACGGCGATCACGACGACCACAGGGATGCCCTGCGTGCCAGCACCTGCGTCAGCCGACTTCAGTCTGCCCATACTGGACCCCTAACGCCTAACCGCCCTGGGTACTTACCCACTACCTGGAGTGTCCAACCGCCTCAGAGAGTGAGGAGAGCAGCCATTGCACGCTCTGGGAGATCCTCCAATTGGGGAGGGGATTATCTTAGATCTTTCCAACAGGCCCGCGCCGGATCGGTCAGAACATGGAGTAGCGAAGCAGGAGCTCGTTGGCGTCGGCCAGCGATTCGATTCCTGGGATCTCCGAAAACCCGACCGGGCCGATACTTGCGTAGGGCTCGCCCCGGGAGACGCCGATCATGGCCCCAAACCAGACTGCTCTGGCTTCCATCCATTCCAGAAACCGTGGGTTGCTGATGGGTGTCAAGGGCCCGGGCTCTTCGTTGCCGAACTGACTTCGGAACGCACTGATCGCCTCGAGCTTTTGATCCCATACCTTCGTGATGTCCAGCACGAATGTCGGCTGGAACGGGTGGTGCAGCATGTAGTGAAAAAGGCGGAAGGGTCTGTGTGGCTCCCCCTGCCCGAATTTGGCGACTCCGGCGTAGAAGCATGCTTTCTGCGCCAGCAGGCCGGCAGCAGCGTGATCGGGGTGTCGGTCTTGCCAGTAGGGGGCCAGGACGATCTTGGGCCGGGTCTCCCTGATCAATTGCACCACCGCCTGGAGATGTTCTGCAGAATCTCCGATCTGGGAGTCGGGGAGCTTCACCGAGAAGCGTTCCTGCAGGCCCAAACGACGTGCGGCCTCGGCCTTCTCCTTTTCTCTTAGCGCCGGCGACCCTCGGGTCGACTTTTCGCCTTCGGTCAGATCGGCCAGACCGATGCTCAGTCCCTTGGACGCGGCTTGTATGAGCGCCCCCCCACATCCAAACTCTGCGTCATCGGGGTGGGCCGCGATCGCAAGCAGGTCAAGGGTCACTCGATGACACCCTCGAACAGATAACGAAACAGCAAGGTCCCTTGCCGGCCCCCGCCTTCTACAGGGGGGAGAAGACTGGGGACGGGGCGTTTTCCGAGCGCCATACGCGTGATCCTGGTGAGGACACGGCCGTAATCCGCGCTCACGCTTCCGGCGACCACGCCGCTCATCAAGTCGTTCTGGAAAACCGGCAGACACACATCGACGCTCCACCGGCCCGTTTCCTCGAGAGCCCCAATGGTCTCCTCGCCCTTCATTCCCAGGTCGAATGAGTATTCGGCTCCGCAGTGGCACTCCGCCAACGCCGTTCGCCTTCCGTCGTTGGAGCGGCTGTGCAGGCGCAACCTGACACCGTCTTTGTCGCATGAGTAGAAAAGGGGAAGGTAGTCGTCCTCGACCTCATTGAGGATGGGATCGATTCCGGATTCCCGCAGCTCTCCGACTGCTTCGTTCAGGGTCCGAACCACAACATCGATCGCGCGGAGAAACTCGTTGACCTGATTTGTCAGTACGCCCGCGTTGAGTGCCGACGAAATCATTATCGATTGTTGAGAGAGCCCGTTTCTTTGCAGCAGAAAGGAAGTCATGGCGCAGCTGAACTCTGCCAGGGTGACAGGGTCCGCCTCCATCACGGACCGTTGCAGCTCGTCAAGCCGCTCCAACACGCTAGCCCTTTTCGGCTTGGGGGTGCCCGCCGGCAGGATTTTGTCTCCGGTCACGTGGTTTCGGAGGGTCTCGAATGCTTTTTCGACCTTCGCGGGATCGAGAGGAACAAATCTTGTCTCGACGTTTCTCTTTTCGGAGGAGGCGACCCGGAACCCCTGCTCACCCCCGGCCCCCGGCATAACGATGGTGGTGATGCGTCGGTCCGACCCGGACCGAACCGTGTCGTTCCAGAAAAAGCATGTCGATAGATCGCCGCGCGAAATGCCCGACAGTGCCTCCAGCTTCGCGATGACGGTCGGCCCATAGTCGGGATAGATCTGTTGCCCTCCGGTCACCAGCCGTCCGCCGCTGAGGCCCAGATGTTGCAGGAGATCGGGACATGCTGGGAGATCGAGCGCCATCAGGAACTGCGAGCCGTCTGTAAAGGGATCTTCCCCTGAGCCGGCACCCGCGGGTTGCAGGGTTGGACTTGTCCGCCGGGCGCCCTTCAAGAGATGACGGTGTTCACGAGACGCATCTGCCGGTTGGCGATCAGGGATGAGTAGAGGCTCTCGTAAACATCGACGATCTTGTCTTGACGGTATTGGGCTGCCTTGGAGAGCCCGCCTCGAACGATTTGCCCGCTGAGCATCCGATCCGTCAGGACGCGTTGAATCAGGTGCACGGCGCCGGCAAGGTCACCTGGCGCATAGAGAAGCCCGCTCTCGCCAGATTCGATCAACTCCGGTAGGCCCCCTACCGCGGGAGCAACCACCGGGACTCCACTGGCCATGGCTTCGAGGGCCGCAAGGCAGAAGCTTTCGTGCTCACTGGTGATCAGAAGGACTCCCGTCCTTTGAATGAGGCTGCTGACGTCATCGTGGAGTCCCCAGAGCCGGACATGGCCGGATAGCCCCGCGCTTTGCACGAGCGATTTTGTGTTCTCCATCTCCGGCCCGTCTCCGATGAGCCACAGCTCAGAATCGACTCGAGCTCGGACCTGCTGAAAGATCTCGATCAGACGCGCGGGGTTCTTCACCGATCTGAAGTTGGACACGTGGGCGATTGCCCGTTTGGTGGGGACGCCTCCTCCGTTGGAGGAGCCGTTGGATGCAGCGAGCGGACGGAATTTCGCCATGTCGACGAAGTTTGGAATGACGGTCGCAGATATCTGGGGGCCAAAAATTTCACCGATGAGGCCCTTATGCGAGTCCGAAACTGTTGTCAGCGCGTCGGCATCTTCGAGGGCCCTGCCCAGCCGCGGCCCCACCGTCTTGTCGGCGCCGTGTACGAGGACGTCCGTACCGTGAAGGGTTCCAACAACGATGGGAGCAGCCTTTCCGAGCCTGGACTTCAGATCACTTGCGAAGAAGGCAAAAGGGACGCCGTAGTGAAAGTGGAACACTTCGATGCGTTCGGCAACCACGGTTTCGGCCACCATCGTCATGAAGCTCTCGATCTCTTCGTCAGTCCACTCGGTGTGCAGCCAGGCCGGGTTGCGATCGTCTTCATCGTTGCCCTGGATGTCGTGGTAGCGGGGGCCTCCCGGTCCCTCCCACCTCCCGAAGGGCCTGCCGCGGCTGAATACATGGACGACGTGGCCGCGTCTGCTCATCTCTGTTGCCAGGTCGAGAGCGACGCGCGTACTTCCGCCGCAGCTCGAGTGACAAGCTATTCCTATCTTCAAGTTCTATTCCGTCCTGTGACCGCCCTGGTCAGGTAGAGGATTATCTGCTCAGAGATACCCGGATGTGTGCGCAATAGCGCAAGGACATCTTCGTGCTCGATGGCCAGGACCACGGTTTCCCCCTTTGCCCTCAGCGAGTGATCGCGCGGCCCCCTTCCCAGCATCTCGTATTCGCCAACGCTTTCCCCGGGGCCCAGAACGGAGGTCACCGACTCTTTTCCGTCAGAGGAGGTAACAACCTCGACCTGGCCGTGGGAGACGACGAACATCTGCGGCGCGGCCTCCTCAGCAACCGCGATTTCGGCACCGTCCTCGAACCACTCCTCGCTCATCAGCTTTCCAAGGTCGACGAGCTCCTCGTCGTTCAGCGACGAGAAAAGCGGTGAAGCCTTTAGTAGCTCCTGTCTTTCTCGCCGTATAGCTGCAGGGAGCGAGAGGACGTTGGCAAAGATCCTGTGCGCGCCGCGGATGCCGGCCGGGATCTGCCGCCAGAGGGAGTAGCCGAGATAAAGGTAAGTCCCTTTTCCGTATGAGGCATACAGAAGGCCACCCAGGGTAGGAGGCTCCCCGGGGTCGGCAGACCCCAGAAGCGGCACGTATCGCGTGTCCCATTCGCCGAAGAAGTACATCCCTCTGTCCATGATCCATCTCTCGAAGTCTCCCGCGCCTATCTGGTTTGGCCAGTTGAAGATGCTGTGCTCGGGATGAAGGATTTCGACGGGGGACTCCTCGATGGTGACCCGGTCGTGAGGTTCGTTGTATCGAAATGGGTAGGGCGCAAACTCACCGTGTTGATAGCCGAAGCCCTGGTACTGGACGATGAGCGTCCCTCCTGAGCGAACGTATTCGAGGAGCCGTTCAGCCTGAGCTCTCAGCTCGCTCCTTATCAAATACGCATTGGGGCCCACGACGATCGCATCAAAGGCACTGAGGTCGAGGTAAGCGAGGTCTTCGTCCGAGATCGTTACGAAGTCGAGGTTGAATGGTCTGAGGGACTTCATGACCTGCTCCTCGGCCCCCTCGATGTACCCGTAGGTCAACCCCTCCACGAACTGAGCGTCGATGCAGTCGATTCGGACCTGGGAGGGGCTCATGATGAACTCCTCCTTGATGCAGTTTGTTGCATCGGTTTGCTCCGAGAGGTGAGCCGGACCCATCCACACTGGCGTTAGGTTGAGCGAGTATTCACGCTCGTCAACCGTTATCTGGTAGGTCGCGAAGTAGCGGTCCGGGTTGATGTTTGCGGGGATCGTTACGGTGTGTCGAATGGTCTGACTCTGATCCCGCTCCAGCTCGACATTCAAGGGGCCCGGTTCCACTTTCCAGTCCGGCGGGACGGCCAGAGCGAGCTCGCCCTTGATGGAGCCAAGTGTGTTGTTGGCCGCCGCCACCGACAGCTCGAGAACGCGCGGCTCACCGCCGGCGGCAGGCACAAACTCGTCCTTGGAGTGCGGTTCCAAAGAGATCGGGGGGATCACGGCTACCGGGAGCTCCCGGTAACCGCCTGGGAATGCCTGACGGAAAAGAGCCGGAGACCGAACGACTAGGCGTCCACCTTCTATCTCGACCTCGCACTCCACTTCCGGAAATCTCAACTCGAACGGGCGCGCACACGGCTCTCCCGCGGGCCAGCCGTAGGAGTACAGGGTCCTCGGCTGCTCGAGCCAGTAAGGAGTCGTTAGCTGGGCCTGGCGCGGTACATCGATGGTGAACGCGGCGCTAAAGCCGTCGGCCGAGGATTCGTCCACCTCCTCTTCGGGGTTGGCCCCCCAGTCGTCGGGCATGTCCAATGAGAAGGAGGCTTTATCCACTGTTACTCCGCCGTTGTTTCGAAGGCGCGCGGACACTTTGAAGCTCTGGCCCGGGAAAACCCGCCCGTCCTCGGTTGTGCATTCCAGCTCTAGTCCCAGGCAGAGCGCAGCTGCGGACTCGAAGTCGTGTTCTTTCCTCGACAGGTATCTGTCGATCGACTCCCCGGCGGACTGGCCAAGCTCGAGGGAGTGCAGCTTGGTCCGCGCCTCGCCGAGATGCCCTATTCCCTCTAAGAGGGCTTTAGCTGCAGTGTTCGGCCGCTGCAGTGTGAAAGCATCGAAAGCCTCCTTTGCCGACGACGCCGCGTTCTCGAGAACAGCTCGAAGAACCTCGTTTCCGGCCCCCGGGTGGTCGGCCAGGCCGGCAAGGGAGGTGTCGATGCCGTCGAAAAGATCGTCGGTCCTGTCCCCGACGAGGCTGGAATGCAGTTTGAAGTAATAAAGGAAGTCGCCGGGGGCCGGAAGGTTGCCCATAGCCTGCGTCTTGTGCTCGTTGAAACCTATCCAGGCCTGTTCCTGAAAAGTTCTCCCCGCGGCCGGATCGAACTCACCGGCGTTGATTCGAACTGCGCCCTGCTGCTCGAGCGACTCGTCGACCGCACCAAACGCACCTCCGCTTTGACCGGGAGTCCAGTCGCCCGAACCTGAGTGCAGCAACTTCAGTGGTTGCCATGGCCCCAAGCCATAACCAGTCAGCTCCGGAAACCTGGTCTCATCAGCGGCAAGGTCGAATGCTTCGTAAGTTGCAATTCCGATTGCCTGGTGGTGGCCGTGTTGATCGAAATCCTTCTCGCCCGTCCATCTCGAAACGACGATGTGCGGCTGAACCAACCGTATTGCTCGAACGATCTCTCGTATAACCGACTCTCGCCCCCACTTGGATAGAGCCTCCTCTCCGTTCTTGCTGTAACCGAAATCGAAGAAGGGGCCGAACAAGCACTCCCCACCCCCGCTGCGACGCGCGGCAAGGCTCTCCCAAGTTCGGTAAACGCCGAGGGCTTCGTCGGAGTAGGAGTTGAGCCGGTTCTGTCCACCTTCCCCGCGGGTTGCCGACCAGTACACGACCCTCAGGCCAAGCTTTCTTTCGAGGTAGGTCATGAACCCAACATCCTCGTCGTCGGGATGCGCGCCAACGTGCAACACCGCGGCGGCGTTTGGCAACCCCTTCAATCGATAGAAGAGGTCTAACGTGCTTTCGTCTGAGCTGATCAGCATGGTCGTTTAACTTTTGACCCCGCGTTCGAGCGGTCAAGGGATGTCATCGGCAGAAATCTTGAACCGCTTGACCGTTGGACTAGAGTTCCATTCCGGCGGCCGGACCCTCCGTGCCCCAATCCGATCCACGCCAAGGGGGTGAGCAATTGGGTAGCGATTCGTTCAAGCCCATCGTCGCAAGGCTCGGCGACCATTCGATGGACAACATCGCACCGGCCGACAACCCGGAAGACAGCTTCGACGGTGGGTGGACGCTGTTTTGGGCTACGGGAAACTCGTCGACCTCTGCTATCTACTCCGAGATTGAACCCGGAAAACAGATCGGTCCTCATGCAGATTCCGCTGAGGAGATTTTCCTCGTTCTCGAGGGGGAGGTGGAGGCAACAGTGGGCGGAGCAACGGTAAGCCTGGAGCCGGGCATGCTGATTGTCTTTCCTGCGATGGCCGTGCACTCAACGCGCAACGTCGGAGCAACGAGAAGCCGCCACATTGGGTTCATGGGAGGCAACACGGTGGTGACCACCTTCCCGGAGGGGCCCGTCCTTCCGTTCAACACCCAGGTTCTGGGCACCCCACCTCCTGACGTCGCCGCGAGTCTCGGATACAAGAAGCCCTGAGCAAAGGCTGTGCTCCGGGCGTCCTAAAGGCTTAAGCCTCTATCTCCGCTAGGGCTTCGGCAGCGGTGCGTCTGTAGAGATCCTCGAGAACGTTCACGAACGAACCTCCCGGCGTTTCTGCCACCCACGGGTCGAGAACTACCGAACGCAAGATTGTGACCCTCTTTCCAGCCCCTTTGAGCCCGAGCCTCTTCTTGTACCCCTCGACGAACTGCTCGCCGTAGTCGGCTGCATCTATCGCCGTGGTGCTGAGAATCAAGTCGTAACCGTAGATGTCCTCTCCCGGATTGATGCTCAGCCGGTCGTAAATCGCCTGGTTCAGTCGGTTAGTCATCTCGAGGTTGGTATTCACCTTGCCGGCCTTGTCTTTGAAGTTGAAGGCATAGGCAATGATGTTGAGATCCGGCCCAAGCTCGGCGAGAAAATCTCTGGCCTCCTTGTCCTGCAGGATCTCGTCGTAGGTTTGGCGGTCGATCCGCTCCTTCATGAATTTCAGGTCCTTGGCGATGTCCTTGCCTGCTACCTCCGCAGGCAGACGTGAAACTGGAACGACAAAGAACTGATCGTCTTCGCCGAACATTGTGAGCAACCTCACGTACAGCTTTTCGCAAGCGAACAACGCCTGAGCCATGATTCGGCCGTACCCGCTTTGTGTAGGCCGCACCACTCTGTGGCTGAGGTAAACGGACGCAGCTGCCGCGCCGGGTTTGGATCCTTCTATTCCGTAGATCCCGACCGTGGGTTCTGCGTCACCGTGGAAGATCACCGGTGCGCTGAAAGTCACGAGGTCGCGCATCGCAGAGTTCCTGTAGCAAAGGGCTCCTGCGGGGTATGGGATGTAACCGGACTTGTGTGGGTCGATGGTGATCGAGTCCGTCTTTCCCATCGCGGCCAGTTGCCTTGCCGAGTATGCGCTCAACGATGGGGTGATCTCCTTTGTGAACTCCACGCGGTCTCCCATCTCCGCATCCGTTCTGATCAGCGACGCGAAGTAGCCTCCCCACGCGGCGTCGGTATGTATGGGGAAGTCCAGCCCTTGTGCGCGGTACTTCTCGCGCAGCTCGAGCACATCCTCGACGGAGTCGATCGCGCTTTCCTCTGTGCTTCCGACAACAACGACGACCTCGTATACCGGGCGCTGTTCATCCAGAAATCCCTTGAGGAGAGAATCCAGCGCATCGACGTCCTGCCGGGCGTCTGGGTCGACGGGTACATTGACCAGGTTGCTCGCACCGAGGCCAAGCACCGCTGCAGCCTTGGGCCATGAGTAGTGTTTTGTTCCGGGCGTCAGGAAGACCGGGCTCGCCTTGAGGCCGCCGAGATACCTTCGCGAGAACTCGTGCCACCCAAGCGATTGCACCGAGTGTGCATTGATCGCGTCGGTAAGCGTCTGCCTGGAGATTCCGAACTCCTCCTCCAGCCGGCGCGGCAAATCGAGAATCCCGTCGACATCCAGATTCATTGCCGTCCAAAGGTCGGCTCCCAGTAACTTGGCCGCGTCGCCCTTGGGAGTCGTTACCTCGAGCTTGGCTGCGGCCTTCAGTGATTCTTCAGAACCGAGGGCCGCCTGAAGGGAAACAGGCCACCATTTGAGATTGCGGGCCGCCCACACTGCCTCTATGTTGGCGACTGTTCCACCCGACGTTATGTGTCCCCACGGCCTGATGGGTTCGTCCTTGCGAAGGCCATATCCGAGCATCTTGCATAGCTCGTCGCCTACAGTTATCTCCATCAGGGTGGTGGTAGTCGAAGCCTCGAATGCAACGTTGTTCGAGTTGTAGAGCATGGCTGCGAAATAGCCGAGGACGCTGGGAAGAGTCAGGTCCCAGTTCATGTGGCCCTGGTATCGCATACTGAAGAAAGGGACCGACTTTTTGAGCATCCCCAGCATCATGCGGAACTGCTCCTTTAGGTTCCCCATGCCGGCCAAGTACTCCGCGGAGTTCTTGGTCTCCTCGTTGATGTGAGAGGGGTCGTCCGGATGAAAGTTGCGCCGCCAAAAGACGTGGTCTCTGATGGCCTCGACGACGAGCTTTTCGAACTCCTCCGCGTTTTCAGCCTTCGGCCCAAGGAACCACGACTCAACGGCTCCCGGTGTGAAGTAAGAGGCGGGGCCGGACAGAGTTTCTTTTGCCCTGCGCACGGCGGCGGTTTGTTTGACAGGCTCTGTAGTCATTGGACGTCCTCCCCAATTAAGTTTGTATTTCCGGCCATGTGGACGGAGTCAAATGAGATGAGTGCGCAGTATATGAGGTGTGAAATCAGTGGCCGAGAGGCAACTGGGGGTCTGGAAGTGGCGCTCACTTGCTGATCGGATTTGTCTCCGACCCGCATGCGAACCTGCCTGCTTTGGAGGCCGTGCTGAAGGACGTGCGCACGGTTAGTCCCGATATGGTCGTGTGCCTCGGCGACCTTGTCGGCTACGGCCCTTTCCCGAACGAGACCGTTGCGGCGGTGACCGCGGAGGCAACACAGATACTGGCCGGGAACCACGACCTAGCCGTGACTGGAGAGATCGACCCGGAAACGTTCAACTCATACGCGAAGGCAGCTATCGATTGGACCGCCAGCGCCCTGACGCCTGATAACACGGCGCTGCTTAGGGGCTTTGAACCAACGGCGATATTTCGTGATCACATGCTTGCGCATGGTTCCCCCCGGCGGCCGGCGGATGAGTACATCGTGTCGGTAAATGAGGCACATGAGAATTTCAAGGACTCCCATTTCGAAACGGCCTTCGTGGGTCATACCCACCAACCCGCAGCATTCTTGTTGCGAGATGACGACGTTGTTTCCTTGCGCCCCGTGCCGGGGGAAGAGCTTGCAGTTGGGAGTTCGAGAGCAATCTTGAATCCGGGATCTGTGGGTCAGCCTCGCGATGGCGATCCAAGAGCCTCCTGGGGCGTTTGGGATGAGGAATCGAGAAACTTCACTGTACGAAAGGTGGAATACCCGATAGAGCAAACTCAAGCCGCAATCTTGCAAGCCGGCCTGCCTGAGCTCTTGGCCTGGCGCCTGGGCGAGGGGCGCTGATGCTGGAGGTCGACAAGTTCGCCAACCTTCTAGCCGGCTACTGCGTGGAAGTGGAAAGCGGGATGACCGTACTGGTCAACGGGCCCGCCCAGGCAGAGCCTCTCTTCGTCGCTCTTCAGGCGGCGATTCTGGAGAAGAGCGCATGGCCGCTTCTGCGCCCGAGATTCGCAGCCGAGGGTGACATGTACCTTCGAGCAGCCAGCGGAGAGCAACTCGAATCCCCCTCACCCGCAGACCTCGCCAGTCTGGAGAAGGTGGATCGAGTTATCGACATAGGCTGGGTGACTCCTCACCTGGCCGAGCCGCCCCCGTCAGGATTGGTCGAAAAGTTTGCGCGGTCGAGGGCTCAGATTTCTCGCCTGCTGAGGAGCCGCCCGTACTGCATTACCTTTTGGCCAACCGAATACGCGGCAGAGCGTGCCGGCATGTCGCTTCCCGAACTCGAGGAGTTCGTTGCACAGGGACTCTTTCTGGGGGCCGACGATCCCGCAGCCGAGTGGGTGCGGCTCCGAGAAACCCAGCAGCGGATTGCCGACCGTCTCATGGAAGCGGATGAGCTTCGAATCGAGGCTGAAGGTACCGATCTCTCTTTGAGAGTCGGGGGCCGGACCTGGATCAACTCTGATGGAAAGCGCAACATGCCGAGCGGCGAGGTGTTCACGGGACCAATCGAGAACTCGGTCAACGGAGTCGTTCGTTTCTCGATTCCGGCCTCTCCGCCTCGAATGTCGGTCCCCCCGATCGTGGGAATCACGCTTCGCTTCAAGGACGGGGTCGTAACCGAGGCCACCGCCGACGAGGGCGAGGAGCTATTGCTGAAGATGCTCGACACCGACGACGGCTCCCGCCTTCTTGGTGAGGTTGGAATCGGAACGAACTTTGGAATCGATCGTGCGATCGGGGTGACGCTCTTCGACGAGAAAATAGGGGGCACCATTCACCTGGCTCTCGGCCAGAGCTACCCAGAAACCGGGGGCCTGAACACCTCCCTAGTCCACTGGGACCTGATCTGCGACCTGCGCCCCGGAGGCCGCCTGACCGCCGACGGCACCCCCCTACAAGAAAACGGCAAGTTCCTCTTCTAACCGCCCGCCGAGTCCCGCTTGCGCGTACCTGTCTTTCCGTCGCGAAGCTCAATGCGAG
>DATLOJ010000080.1:0-7215 GCA_035536315.1 Actinomycetota bacterium
CGTTTGTCGAGCAAGAGATTCGGTGTCGCAATAGTCGCCCTTGCGGGGCCCGTCACGAACGTCCTCCTTGCGATCATTTCTGCAATCGCTCTCTCCTTTGCCTTCGAGCCGGGGGGGCCTGGAGGCTCGGAGAACTTTCTCGTCCGCTTCCTCTTCACCTCGCTCCAACTGAATGTCGTCTTGACGATCTTCAATCTGATTCCGATTCCTCCTCTGGACGGATCCCGAATCCTGTCGGCCGCTCTCCCCCCGTCCAAGCAACACATCGTCTTCTGGTTGGACCGATGGGGCTTCATCCTTTTGCTGGTCTTTGTCTTCGTGCTCTTCGGCCCGGTACTGGGCCCGGTGATTACATTCTTTGTAGATTTGTTACTAAATCTATTCGGAGTTATATGATCTTGGAGACTCAATTAAGTTGACAAGGCACCTAGTCACCTCATCACTAAGACGCTACGTCCACTAACTACGGTCCTGCCCCCAGAGGACACTTCGATCCCCTCTTCTGCTCCCCACGGGGCATCAACCACTCGGCCTCGCCCGGCTGAGAGGTGGGCAGCCGCCTAACCGTTTACTAAAGGCTTACGGAAGGCCTTTTCCTCAACCTCAAGTTAAGATAGAGCTGGGAGAATATGTCAGAACCGCAGCCTAGGAAGAGCCAGCTCGCGCTTTCAATCCGCCGATCCGTACACTGTGGCCTAGGCTCTTTGAGTATTTGGGTCTGTAGCTCTTTCTCTCTTTAGGGGTTTATACATAAGAACCTTTATGGTGAAAGAGACTGAGAACTAACAGTCTATATCTCCTAGGCTCTTTATGGATGCTCTGGGCAGCGTGCTAAGTCGGGGATTTATCTATAAAGCGATCGATACACAAGACACTAAATCTGGTTGTACGTGAGTGGCTGTGTGGCCAGGAGTCTTTATAGGGTTAGCCCCATGCCCTCGTTGTGCACTTGTCTATAGGACGTCTAGGGATCATGCCTCCTATGCGATTCATGGCCAGCCCAAGGCATGCCTGATGCAATCCTGGGTGGAGTCGTAGCCCCAGAACGCGGCTAAGGGGCCGATCTCTCGACCAGCCCCTTAGGGATGTGGATTACTGGAAGATATTGGTTAGATATTGTCGCTTGGATTCTCCAGCCGCTTGACGAGTGCGGAGTTGGATCCGCGGGCCTCGAAGTCGTCGAGGATCTCCGCCAGGGCTGCCCGAACGATCTTTCCTCTGTCCGCCACCAGGTGATGCTCGGCCCTCAAGCTGAGGCGAGCTCTCTCGATTCGGGTGAGCTCTTCGCCTGTGCAGTAGAAGGTAACCTTCTCATCGTGCCTGGGTCGTGCCGAAACAGGCGCTGTTCTGCGTGCCTCGGCAGGATCCGAAGCGACTTGGAGATTTGTCGACTCGGGTCTCTGCACAGGCGCAGGCGGTGGCGTGGTGGGTGCTGGCTGGCTCTCCCCTACCGCCTGTTGTGGACGTCCTTTTTCTGTTGTGTTCCTGAATAGCTCCTCTGCGCCCGGAAGGCTAGCTCTACGACTCACCGGGACATCACCTCCCTCGCAAGATCCCGGTATTCCTGGGCGCCGGCCGAGCGAGGGGCATACGTAAGAATCGGCTCCCCAGCCACGGGCGCTTCGGCAAACCGGATGGTTTTGTGGATCATCGTCTTGAACAGCTTCTCGCCAAAGGCGTCGGTTACTCTGCTGAGCACCTCTCGCCCGTGGATCGTGCGTGCATCGAACATCGTTGCGACTATTCCCTTGATCTCGAGTTGAGGGTTGAGGCGCTCCTGAATCATCTGGACGGTGTCGCTCAGCAGCTTCATGCCTCTCAGGGCGAAATACTCGCACTCGAGAGGAATAACCACCGCATGGGCGGCCGTGAGGGCGTTCACCGTGAGCAGGCCCAGTGAGGGCGGGCAGTCGATCAAGATGTAGTTGTAACGGCTCCGGATCGGTTCGAGGCACCTTCCAAGCGTGGTTTCACGGGCGACTTCGGAAACCAGGATCATCTCGGCCACCGAGAGGTCGATATTCGAGGGAATTATGTCCAAACCCTCAACCTTGGATTTATAGATCACCTGATCGATATCGAGATCCTTGTCGAACAGCAGGTTGTGAACGGTCAGGTCCAGGTCGTTCGGTTCGAGGCCGAGTCCGACCGAGAGCGCTCCCTGAGGGTCGAAGTCCACGAGAAGAACTCGGGCTCCATGCTCCACCAGTCCTGCTCCCAGATTGATTGTGGTGGTGGTCTTCCCCACTCCACCCTTCTGGTTGACGATAGCGAGAATCTCTCCGACAGGCATCGGGCGGCGCTCGATCTCAGGTTGAGCGTCCGGGCCGAGCAAATTTGCCTGCCCGGGAACTGCCTGAGCAGGCTCGACTACCTCGAGTGGAAGGGCAGAATCGTGGTGCTCGTCGCCCTGGAGGTCCGGGTTGGGAGCCTCCTGGGCAGGCTCGAGTTGTGATTCAGGGTTCTCCGCTGCCTCAGGCGCATCCCCATCGCCTTGATCTGCTCCCCCGCCCTCGAATTGCTCCTGGCCACCCTGATCACCCTCGCCTTCGCTGGGCAATTCCTGTTCAGGCGGCTCGTTCCACCCCTCGAGCTCGGAATCGTGGTCCGGATCCTGGGCAACAACGAGCGAGGCCCCGTCCGGGGATTCTTCGTCGGCCTCAGGCGCGTCGGGAAGAAAAAGATCATCAACCCGATCAAGCTCCGAATCATGCCTCTGCTCGTACATTTGTCGACAAGTCCTTTAGGGGACGAGCATCGTACGACCCCCTTCCCAAGAAGGCAATACTCCAAAGCAAGAAAGTCGCGAAATTTCCCCGACCCCCGCCCCACTCCCGAAAGGAAAAGCGCCCAGGCGAGCCAGCGTGGTCGGATCGGACACCGCATCTACGGATCGTCGGCTTGTCCTTGTTTTTCCGTCGCGAAGCTCATCGCGAGCCAGGTAGGGCGGCGGAGTCAGACCGGGCTCTCGCCCCGACAGATAGTCGGGCTTGCACTTCTCCTTGTCGCGAAGCCCAACGCGAGCCAGGTAGGGCGGCGGAGTCAGACCGGCAGTGCGACTCTGCGCGTACGAATGTGCCGATCAATATGCGGCCCGAGCGCAGAACCGCCAGGGTGGAGCAATGACGGGCTGGGCTCTGCCGCCCGGACCCACGGCGCCCCTCTATGGGGGGCTGAGCCTACTTTTGCTTTTGCTTACAGGAGATGCAGAGCGTAGCTGTGGGAACGGCCTCCATGCGCTCCTGGGAGATGGGCTCTCCGCATGAGGAGCAGATGCCGTAGGTGCCCTTGTCGATACGGGAGACGGCCGCGAGGAGGTCTTCGTGGCGGTGACGCAGGCCATCGACGATCGAGAGGACCTTGGCCCGCTCGGAGGTGGCCTGGGCTGCGTCGGCGAAGCCTTCATCGAACTTGACTTCGACCTCGCCACCGACTGGAAAGCCCAAATCGGTCAACTCGGTCTCCACGTGAGCAAGCTCCTCGGAGAGCCTTTGCCTGGCTTCGTCCAATCTTTCCTTCGTAAGAGCCACTGTTCTTCCTCCGCCCGGCGTCCGACGCCGGATTAGCGTGTTTCCTGGGGTTTTGCCGGAAGGGAGACGCCCAGCCAGCACAAGCAGGTCTAAACGTACCACCGGTAGAGGGCTTTCGCTCGGTTTCTAGCGCCGGCCCCCGCCCCTCACTTCGTGGACGAACCGTATTTAGGCCCAGACCTCCGAGCGAGGAATAAAGGGCATCGAGTGAGCTTCGGCTACCGCCTCGTGCACAATCTGGCCCTCGAGCGTGTTGATTCCCAGTGCCAACTCGGGATCGTCATCCGCAGCCCGCTTGAGCCCTTTGTTGGCCAGGGCCATCACATAAGGCAGGGTCGCGTTGGTGAGAGCGTAGGTCGAAGTGTGCGGGACCGCCCCGGGCATGTTTCCGACGCAGTAGTGAACGATGTCGCCCACCCTGTAGGTCGGGTCGGAGTGAGTAGTCATCTTCGCCGTCTCGATGCAGCCACCCTGGTCGATTGAAATGTCGATCACGACGGCCCCCGGTTTCATTGCCCCGACCAGCTCTTTGCTGATGAGCTTGGGGGCTCTTGCCCCAGGCACGAGGACGGCTCCGATCAAAAGGTCGGCCTGCAGGACGGATTCCTCGATTGTGAGCTGATTGGACGTCAGAGTCAGGATCCTGCCCTTGTGGATCTGGTCGATGTGCCGCAGCCTGTCGATGTTGCGGTCGAGCACGATCACTTCCGCCTCCATGCCCTGAGCCAGCCAGGCTGCGTTGGCGCCGGCCATGCCCGCCCCCAAAACCACAACCTTCGCTGGATGAACACCCGAGACTCCTCCGATCAGGATTCCTCTGCCCTGATGGGCCTTCTCCAGGAGTGTGGCCCCGACGTGCGGCGCCATTCTGCCCGCCACCTCGCTCATGGGCGCAAGCAATGGAAGCCTGTCGTCGGGCGTCTGCACGGTTTCGTACGCAACGCCCGCCGTTCCGGAGTCCAGGAGAGCCTTTGTCACATCGAGGCTGGCAGCCAGATGCAGATAGGTAAACAGGATCTGGCCTTTGCCGAGTGAACCGAACTCCTCGGCGATCGGCTCCTTTACTTTGAGGACCATCTCGGATTCCGCCCAAACCGCCTCCCTGGACGTGGTTTCGGCCCCCGCGCGTTTGTAGTCGTCGTCGGAGATACGCGATCCCTCGCCTGCCCCGCCTTCGATGAGCACGCGATGCCCGGCTGAAGAAAGCTCGCGGGCCCCCGCGGGCGTGAGAGCGATGCGGTATTCGTGGTTCTTGAGCTCTTTCGGAACCCCTACGATCAAGTTGCGCCCACCACCCTCACTCGAGTGACGCTCCTATCGGGCGTCAGATCTCTACGCCCAAGTCCTCCGGATGCTCCTGAAGCTTGAGTAACGCTACTCCAATGATTGTTTTGCCGTCCTTGATCCGCCCATCGAAGATGGCCCCAGTCGCCTCGTCCTCGGAGAGCCACTCACTTGCGATGGCCTCGTCCCCGTCCAGCACCGGCGCATCCGCTACCTTCTCAAGCTCCGTCGCGGTGAAGATGTGAACGCGCTCGTTCGAGAAGCCCGGGGTGCTCCAGTAGCTGATCAAGAGCTCCAAAGATCCGCACTTGAAGCCCGTCTCCTCTTCGAGTTCCCTTCGGGCGCACAACCACGGGTCCTCGTTCTCGGCCAGCTTCCCCGCGGGGATCTCGAGCAGATCGTCCTCCACCGCGTGGCGATGCTGACGTACGAACAAGATGTTTCCATCTGCATCGATTGGGATAACTCCCACGGCCCCCGGATGGCGAACTACCTCGCGCTCTACTTCCTTGCCGTCTGGGAGAGCAACTCTTTCAACGAGCGCTTCAAAGATCTGCCCTTTGAAGACGGACCTGGATTCGACGACCTTGCGGCCGTGATGCTGGTGGCTCAAGAGGTCAGCGGCTGCTTAGCGTTTGTTCGGCCCCCGGTGCCTGCGACTTGCTGCTGAGTCTCCCCAGAGATGCCGCGATGAAGTCCCTGAACATCGGGTGTGCCCGCGTTGGCCGTGACTTGAATTCCGGGTGGAACTGGCATGCCATGAAGAAAGGACTACCCGGAATCTCGACTATCTCAACCAGCCGTCCGTCCGGGGAAGTCCCGGAGAAGTCGAGGCCATGCTCCTGAAGGATGGTGTGATAGGCCGGGTTCACTTCATAACGGTGGCGGTGTCTCTCGTAGATGAGCTCCTCGCCGTAGCCGTCGCGGGCTCGGGTTCCGGGGTACAGCTTCGCCGGCCAAAGCCCGAGCCTCATCGTGCCGCCTTTGTCCTCGATGGCTTCCTGATCGGGAAGAAAGTCGATGACGGGGTGCGCGGTGGAAGGGTCGAATTCGGTTGAGTTGGCGCCCTCCAAACCGCAAACGTTCCTGGCGTACTCGATCACCGCGCATTGCATGCCGAGGCACAGGCCCAGAAACGGAATCCCCTCCTCACGTGCAATGCGGATCGCCTCGATCTTGCCTTCGATGCCTCGGGGGCCGAACCCCCCGGGGACACAGACCCCATCGAGAGCTCTGATCTGCTCTGGCCCACCCTCAGACAAGTGACTTGGCCTGACTCCACTGCCCGACGACTGCAGCAAGTCTCTTCTGGCCCCCTCGACCTCTTCGTCTGAAGCTATGTAGACAATCTCCACCTTCACGTTGTTGGCGTAGCCACCCGCCATGAGTGCCTCACTGACGGAGAGATAAGCGTCGGGAAGGTCCACGTACTTGCCGAAGAACCCGATGCGGACGGTGCCTTTGGGGTTTTCGATCCTCTCAACAAGGGACTGCCACTCGCTTAGGTTCGGCTGCTCGGCCTCCAGCTGGAGGTGCTCCAGGACGAATTCGTCAAGCCCCTCGCTTCTCAGCACCAAAGGGATCTCATAGATGTTGGACGTGTCGACGGCGGAGATGATTCCTCTGATTTCAACGTCGCAAAGCATGGCTATCTTGCGCTTGAGGTTGGGTGAGATGGGCCTGTCCGAGCGCAGAACCACGGCGTCCGGCTGGATCCCGATGCTTCGCAGCTCCCTTACCGAGTGCTGTGTCGGCTTGGTCTTGAGCTCCCCCGACGGTCCGATGAACGGCGCAAGAGTGACGTGCAGGTAACAGACGTTTTCCCGCCCTATTTCCAGCCGCAGCTGCCTGATTGCCTCGAGGAAGGGAAGGCTTTCGATGTCGCCGACGGTTCCGCCGACCTCCGTAATCACCACATCGGCGTTGTCGGCCTCGCCAACCCGAAGAATGCGGTTCTTTATCTCGTCTGTGATGTGAGGGATGACCTGGATCGTCTTGCCCAGGTAGTCCCCGCGGCGCTCACGGGCAATGACCGTTTGGTAAATCTGTCCCGTAGTGACGTTCGAGTCTCTGTGGAGGTTCTCGTCGATGAACCGCTCGTAATGGCCGAGGTCGAGGTCCGTTTCCGCACCGTCGTCGGTAACGAAGACCTCCCCATGCTCGAATGGGCTCATCGTGCCCGGATCCACGTTGATGTAGGGATCGAGCTTCTGCATCGTGACGCGCAGGCCACGAGATTTGAGAAGTCTGCCGAGGGAGGCGGCGGTGAGTCCCTTCCCGAGGCTGGATACCACGCCGCCCGTAACGAAAATGTGCTTAGCCACGGGAATGCACAGTACCACGCGAATAGCGCGCGCCCCTCGGATTTTTATGGAACGAATGCAGAAGTTTCTTCGCGTTT
>DATLOJ010000081.1:0-22265 GCA_035536315.1 Actinomycetota bacterium
AATCGAACGTATCACCGACAAGCGAGTGTTTTGGGAGCTCGGCAGGTTGCTCCTCGAAGCAGGTTTCCCCGGCGAGCTTCTGAGCGACATGGCTGAAAGAGAACGAAGGCTGCACAGGGTTCATCAGGTGACCCGTCTGGAATGCCAGGGCGTGAAGGAGGGGGACGCTTTCGAGCTCGACGATTACAAGCTGCTCGTCATCGATCTGGCCGGCCACACCGGTGGACACCTCGGGTACTACGAAGAGGAAACGGGCACTCTTTTTGGTGGAGACACCCTGCTGCCTCACGTAAGTCCCAATCCGCTGCTCGAACCCATTCTCGAACCTGAGTGCGAGGTGCCTTCTCGGAGAAGAAGGAGCCTCAAACAGTATTTGGAATCACTCGACCGGCTGGAAAAGCTGGACCTGAAGATCGTTTATCCGGGCCACGGGCCCGCCATCACCAACCCCTACGAGACAATCAGCTACATGCGCGAGCATCACGCCCGAAGGCTCGAGGTCATGCAATCGGCCCTGGACAATGCGGGCAAGAGTGCCTACCACGTCTCGACAGAGCTTTATCCCAACGTAAACGGGTACGACCATTTCCTGGCCGTTTCCGAGGTCATCGCACATCTGGACGTGCTGGTCGAGCGTGGGGACGCGACGGCAGATAATCGCGATGACGGCGTCGAGTATTTTTCACTGAACTAGCCAACTACTGGATCGCATTAGGCAAGGAAGGAGACTGCATGCCCTTGAACATCGCGGTTTGTGTCAAGAGAGTTCCAGACACCGCGGCCGAGAAGAAGCTCGATGAATCCGACAAGACTCTCGACAGAGAGTCTGTTGAGTCGATTCTCAACCCCGTTGACGAGATGGCGGTCGAGGAAGCCCTCAAGCTCAAGGAGGCCAACGAGGGAGAGGTGACGATTATCTCGATGGGTCCCGAGGCGGCCCAGGCGCAGGCCATTCGCAAGGCGCTCTCTATGGGCGCTGACAAGGCCGTCCATCTGAAGGACGACATCCTTCATGGTTCTGATGCCCAGGCAGTTGCATACGCGCTGTCGCAAGTGGTCAAGAAAGGTGAGTACGACCTTGTCCTGTGCGGCGCAGAGTCGACCGATGCCAGAACGTCTCTCGTCCCTCCCGCGCTGGCGGAGAACCTCAACCTGCCCAACCTGAACTTCGTCAAGAACGTCGAAGTCTCCGATTCGTCAGTGACGGCTCACCGCGAGACGGACAAGGGCCACGACATCGTCGAATGTCAGCGGCCTGCGGTCATCGGTGTTGTTTGGGGGGCGAACGAGCCGCGGTACCCGTCGTTCAAGGGAATCATGGCCGCCAAGAACAAGCCGGTCGAGACGCTGACCGCGGACGACGCGGAGATCGACTCCAGCAAGGTCGGCTTTGCCGGAGCCAAGAGTGAGGTGCTCGAGTTCGGAGCCCGGCCCGCGGAACGCAAGAAGATCATCGTTGACAACTCGAATGGCGACGCACACGTAAAGCTCGCCGACTTCCTGCAAGAGCAGAAGTTCATCTAGAAGGAGACCGACATTGTCAGACGTTTGGGTACTGCTCGAGCACAGCGACGGCACCACTACCAAGGTTGCTCATCAGCTTCTAACCGGTGCGCGTGCCATTGCCGCGGAGACCGGGGGCCAGGTTGTTGCTCTATTCATTGGTAAGGGCTGGGCCACAGCCAAGGAAAGGATCGCCAAGTTTGGTGCGGCGAAGGCTCTCGTTGCCGAGTCGGACGAAATCGGCGGATATGTTGCATCGCCACAGGTAGAGATCACGGCGAGGCTCATTGCCGAGAAACAGCCGTGGGGAGTGCTTTTCGCAAGTGTGCCGACCGGCAAGGAGGTAGCCACCCGGGTCGCGGCCAGAAATGGCCTGGGTGTCCTGGCCGACGCGGTGAATGTCACCGTGCAGGACGGCAAGCCGGTGTGCGAGTACTCGGCCTTCGGAGGCTCGACTCTTGTAAAGAAGACCCTGAAGCAAGGCCCGTACCTAATCTGCGTAAAGCCAAACTCCTTCGTAGCGGAGGAGTCCCCAGCCGAGGTCGCTGAAGAGACCGTGGACGCGTCGATCTCCGAAGACTCCAAGAGGGTTGTCCTGAAGGAGAGAGTGGAAAAAGAAGCCGGGGGCAGGCCCGCAGTCGAGTCCGCCGCGATCATCATCTCCGGCGGTCGAGGGCTCGGCGAGCCGGCTAACTTCTCGGTTATCGAGGGACTGGCTGATCAGCTCGGAGCAGCGGTCGGGGCCTCGAGGGCGGCAGTGGACGCAGGCTGGTATCCCCACTCCAATCAGGTCGGTCAGACGGGTAAGACGGTTTCCCCTCAGCTTTACATAGCAGTAGGAATATCCGGTGCTATCCAGCACCGAGCGGGGATGCAGACCTCGAAAACAATTGTTGCGATCAACAAGGATGCAGAGGCCCCCATATTCCAGATGGTCGACTTTGGAGTTGTCGGTGATCTGTTCGATGTCGTCCCAAAGCTGACTGAGGAGATTTCAAAACGCAAGGGCGGCGCGTAGAAAGGTCATGGCAAGGAAGAAGGCTCAAAGTCCTGCCGAGTTAGCGGAGATTCGCGAGCGCAAGCTCCGCAAGCAGGTGCGATTCCAGCT
This sequence comes from Actinomycetota bacterium, assembly GCA_035536315.1. GTDB lineage: Bacteria > Actinomycetota > CADDZG01 > JAHWKV01 > JAHWKV01 > DATLOJ01. The sequence continues at coordinate 2,612 of DATLOJ010000081.1, forward strand.
CTACGCGTACAGCGCCCATTACCGCAGGGTTCTCGATCGAGCTGGAGTGAAGGCGGAAGGCTTCGACGGCCTGACGGATCTGGAGAAGATTCCGCTCACAACTCGTGAGGATCTGCTCGACGGTGCAGATGAGTTCGTGCTGCGACCGACCAAGGGCTTGATTCAGCGGTGGGGTTCTTCGTCTCAAGTCGCAGACATCTTCTTCACGAAGATCCTGCGCGGGATTGAAGAGTCAGACAAGGCCCTCGACGAGGAGTACGCGCCCGTCCACTCACTCGAGTCGACGGGAACGTCCAGTAATCCACTGAGGATCAAGTTGACCCGGCGGGATCTCGCAGTGCTGGCTACCCAGGGGGCCAGGACCTTGGACGTTGCAGGAGTCAAGCCCACCGACACGATCCTCAACCTCCTGGAGGGAGCCCCGCGCGGAGGCTTCTGGCCGGTGTGGCTTGGTGGCGCGGCCATGGGGGCGGAGCAGATTGCTCCCGGCTTCACGGACCCCACCTCGTCGCTTCCCCTCGCCGCGAAGAAAGCGACAGTCGTCGTCGCGATGCCGGAAGACGCGATGGCCCTCCTGGAGTCAGGTCCGGGGCTTCCTTCGGTAAGGACTCTCATCCTGGGCCCGGCGCCGGCCGGTGCCGTGATGAGAAGAAGACTGGCTGAGCTTTCCGGCCCCCACGTCAAGATCATTCAGACCTACGGCTTCGCAGAAGGCCGCACCATCTGGGCCCAGTGCGCCCAGAGCGCAGACGAGCAGGAGATCGGGTTCCACGCGTTCCCCGACCTGGAGATCATCGAGTCGATGTCGACACGCGCTCCTCGCGCGGCAAGATTGGGGGAGCCCGGAGAGATTGTCTTTACAGGACTCGAGCAGCGCGGCACTGCTTTGATCCGCTACAGGCCGGGCGATGTTGCCATGGGAGGGGTCAGGTTCGGAAACTGTCCTTACTGCGGAAGAGTCGTCGAGCGAATCATCGGTCCCATCAGGCGAGCGCGGAACCTGATCGAGCTGAAGCTTGCGGGCGCGCAGACCGTGGCAGTTGACGTCGAGCTCTTGAACGACCTGTTGACTCACCCGGCCCTCGAGGCATGGCAGGTCGAGGTCGCTAAATCCGACGGGGACCCGAGGGGAGCGGATGAAGTTCTGGTTCTCTTCTCGACAAAGAACACCGCTGATCCTGCAGTGGTCGCGGTCGAGCTAGACCGCCAGTTTCGGTCGGAGGCAGGCTTCTCTCCCCAGTTCGTCGTCAGCGATGTGCCAGAAGGCGGGGTCGTAGACTTGCGGCCCATTCCGGTTGGAGGGGGTCAATGAGCGCCGTAAACATCGATGCTCTTTTAAGCGAGCTTCGGACCTTCGACCCCCCGGCGGACTTCGTTCGAAACGCCGTTGTCTCCGGTTCCGTCTACGAAGAGTCACAGCAAGATTTCGAGCAGTTCTGGGCCGCGCGGGCCGAAGAGCATGTCACCTGGTTCAAGAAGTGGGACAAGGTCCTCGAATGGAACCTCCCGTGGGCCAAGTGGTTCGTCGGCGGCGAGCTCAACATCTCCTACAACTGTCTCGATCGTCACATCGAGGCCGGGTTCGGCGACAAGGTCGCGTATTACTGGGAGGGAGAGCCGGGAGACACAATGGAGGTCACTTACTCCTGGCTTCACCAAGAGACTTGCCGCGTAGCCGGCGCACTCAAAGAGCTCGGGGTTAAGAAGGGCGACAGGGTCGCCATATACCTTCCGATGGTTCCCGAGCTCGCAGCATCGATGCTGGCCTGCGCGCGCATCGGTGCCACCCACTCAATCGTGTTTGCGGGTTTCTCCGCCGACTCCCTTTCAGGACGCATCAACGATGCCGAAGCAAATGTTCTGATCACCGCCGATGGCGGATGGAGGCGGGGCGACATCGTTCCTTTGAAGCAAAACGCCGACAAGGCCCTGGAGACCTGCCCTACGATCAAAAAAGTTCTGCTGCTGAAACGCACGGCCAACGACGTGAGCTTCGTGGACGGCAGAGATGTCTGGTACCACGACATCGTTCCCAGGCAGAGCACGGAATTCCCGCCGGAGCATCTCGATTCCGAGCATCCTCTTTACATCCTGTACACCTCCGGAACCACGGCTAAACCCAAGGGCATAGTCCATACGACCGGTGGTTATCTCGTCGGTGCAGCCACAACGCACCACTGGGTCTTCGATCTGAAAAGGAACGAGGACATCTACTGGTGCGCGGCCGACGTGGGGTGGGTGACCGGCCACAGTTACATCGTGTACGGCCCCCTTTGCAACGGAGCGACCTCGATCATGTACGAGGGAGCGCCGGATTGGCCAGAGAAGGACCGGCTCTGGTCGATTGCGGAGAAGTACAAGGCGACGATCCTCTACACCGCACCCACGGCAATCAGGGCGTTCATGAAGTGGGGCGAGGAGTACCCCGGCAAGCACGATCTTTCCTCGCTGCGTCTCCTCGGAAGCGTTGGAGAGCCGATCAATCCGGAGGCATGGGTCTGGTATCACCAGTTCATCGGAGGAGGCCGCTGTCCAATTGTCGACACCTGGTGGCAAACAGAGACGGGAATGATCCTGATCACGCCGCTGCCCGGAGTAACACAACTCAAGCCCGGATCGGCGTGCCATCCATTCCCCGGAATTCAGGCGGATATCGTCGACGAGTCGGGTGCTTCAGTTCCCTTCGGAGGCGCCGGATACCTCGTGCTGAAGAGGCCCTGGCCTGCGATGGCTCGCACGATTTACGGCGACCCCGACCGGTACGTCGAAACTTACTGGTCCCGATTCGAAGGAATGTATTTCGCAGGAGACGGCGCGAAGAGAGACGACGAGGGGTATTTCTGGTTGCTCGGACGCATCGACGACGTGATGAACGTTTCCGGTCACCGCATCTCGACCTTCGAAGTGGAGAGTGCTCTTGTGGATCATCAATCCGTGGCCGAGGCCGCCGTCGTCGGACGAGTAGGAGAGGATCGAAGCGAGTCGATCGTTGCCTACGTAACTTTGAAGTCGAAAGTCGAGAGCGACGAGGGCCTGATCTCCGAGCTGCGGGAACATGTCGCAAATAAGATCGGCAAGATCGCCCGGCCCGGAATGATCATCCTGACGGACGACCTGCCCAAGACCCGTTCGGGCAAGATCATGCGCCGGCTCCTGCGCGATGTTGCCGAGGGCAGGCCACTTGGAGACGTAACGACCCTCGCCAACGAGACGGTCGTGGAGGAGATTCGAGCCAAAGCTGCAACGGGAGCCGGCGAAGACTGACCGGCTCCACAACCGCGGGGTCGGTAAGCCGCACGTATCATTGACGGATCCCATGCATTACGTCGATTACGCCGCGACCACGCCACTCGTTGATGAAGCTCTCGAGGCCATGCTGCCGTACCTCAAAGAGCATTTCGGCAACCCGTCCAGCCTCTACGGGCCTGGCAGAGACGCCAAGCGCGGGGTCGAGGAGGCCCGGGAGCAAGTCGCGGATGCGATCGGTGCTTCTCCCTCAGAGATCGTCTTCACGGGGGGCGGTTCCGAGGCGGACAACCTCGCAATAAAGGGGGCCGCATTCCGGAACCCGAAGGGCCACTTCATCACAACCACGATCGAGCACCACGCCGTGCTCGACACCGCCGAGTGGCTGGAAGCCAACGGAGCTGAGGTCACCTATGTGCCGGTGGACTCTGACGGAGTCATCGATTTGAACGCGCTCGAACAAGCTCTTCGGCCCGACACCATCCTGGTGTCGGTGATGGCCGCCAACAACGAGGTCGGCGCGATCCAGCCGTTGAAGAAAGTTGTAGAGGTCGTGAAGAGCAAGAGCGAAGCTCTCGTTCACACCGATGCCGTTCAGGCCCTTGGAAAGATCCCCTTCAACGTTAGCGAGATCGGTGTCGACCTGGCCGCGTTCTCCGCGCACAAGGTCGGAGGACCGAAGGGGACCGGTGCACTGTTCGTAAGAAGTAAGACAAAGATCGAGCCTCTTATCCATGGCGGAGGCCAAGAGAGGGGCTTGCGTTCCGGAACCCATAACGTTGCAGGGATTGCCGGCCTTGGAGCCGCGGCGCTGGTCTCTGCCAAAGAGGCCGAGCAGGAAGGCGATCGCTTGCAGGGCCTGAGAGACCGCCTTCAGTCCGAGCTCGAAGCCGCCATGCCGGGCTTAACTGTGAATGCTGCAAAGGCAGAGCGTCTTCCGGGATTGCTCAGCGTTTGTATTCCCGGAATCCAGGGCGACTCTTTGCTGCTCATGCTCGACCGGGCTGGAATCTGCGCGTCCAGCGGATCGGCCTGTCAGTCGGGATCCCTTGATCCCTCGCATGTTCTTGTAGCCATGGGCGTCGACAAGAAGCTGGCATTCGGATCGGTCCGGTTCACCTTTGGACGGCGTTCAACGGATGCCGACGTGGACGCCGTGGTGCAAACGTTGCCCAAGGTCGTCGCGAAGCTCAGAAGAATTCACTGATGAAGCGGCAAGCTGTGGTCGCTATGTCTGGGGGAGTGGACTCATCCGTGGCGGCCGCCCTCATGAAGGAAGACGGGTACGAAGTCACCGGAATAATGCTCAAGCTCTGGAGCGGGGAAGCCGTCAACAACGAGAGCGGATGTTGTTCCGTGGATGCGGCCGAGGATGCACGCCGGGTCGCGCAGGTGCTGGACATCCCTTTTTACGTACTCAACTTCGCCGACGAGTTTGACCGGCGAGTGGTCTCTCCCTGGATCCACGCCTACCGCTCTGGCAGGACGCCAAACCCTTGCGTCGAGTGCAACCGGAATGTGAAGTTCGCGGCGCTGCTCGACCGCGCGCGCTCTTACGACGCGGATGTGATGGCAACCGGCCACTACGCGCGCGTTGACCGTTCCGGTGGCCACCCCAAGCTAAAGAGAGGCAAGGACTCCGGGAAAGATCAGAGCTACGTGCTGTACATGCTGGGCAGATCCGAGCTGGCGGACGCGGCGTTTCCGGTTGGCGAGTATTCCAAGACTGAGATTCGGAGCATCGCGGAGTCTCTTGGGCTTCGAACAGCCCAAAAGCCAGAGAGCCAGGAGATCTGCTTCGTGCCATCGGGTGACTCTCATGCGTTCTTGAGAGAAACGGTTCCGGACGGATCCATCCCGGGCCCTGTCGTCGACGATGACGGAACAGTCCTCGGGACACACCATGGTTTCGCGCACTACACGCCAGGACAGCGCCGCGGGCTCGGCGTCGCGCTTGGCAAGCCGCTTTATGTGAAAGAGATTAGGCCCCGTCTCAACACCGTGGTCGTCGCCCATGCCGGGGATTTGCAAGTCAACATGCTCGAGCTAGAAGGGACCACATTCGTGAGCGGTGAGTCGCCGGATGAGCTCAGAGCTTCGGTCATGACGCGGTACCGGGGGCCCGAAGCTGCAGCTACGCTGGTGCGAGGCAATTCGGGCTACTCGGTTATGTTCGACGAACCGCAAGGCCCGGTGGCGCCCGGACAAGCCGCAGTCTTCTATTCAGACGACGAGGTGCTGGGCGGCGGCACGATATCCAGCACGCACTGAGAGGAGCCACATGGCAAGGGAAAAGCAGCAGGTAAGACTCCCGGAACTACCGGTATTCAAGAGGTTCTCCCTTGTATTACGGCAAGAGTTTGCGTCCGCGGAAGATGTTCTCGCCGCCCTGGAGCGTTCGTCGCAGAAGGTCCAGAGATCCATTGATAAAGCGGAAGAACAAAAGCGCCGGGAGCGCGCCACAGGGGCGAAAGAGCCTGTTGTTGAGCAGCTCCCGGAGCCGGAGCCGGAGCCGGAACACGCTGAAGAGGACGAGGTCCTAGAAGAAGAAGAGGTCGAGTACGAAGACGAGCTCCAGTACGAGGGCGAAGCAGGCGATCCGGATGAGGTTCGACCGGCAGCCTCTGCGGAGCCAGAACCGGCTGGGCCTGATGCGCCGCCCTCCAAGCGACGACTCAGCAGACGGCAGCTTCGCGAACAACGAGAGCGCGAAGAGGCGGAGGCCGCGCGTCGTGAAGAGGAGTGGCGGGAACAGGATCGTCTGGCCGCGATGCGGGAGGAGGCGAGGAGGGCAGCGTCTGCAGAGCAGGAACCCGACGAAGATTGGAGACTGCCGATCGAGGAGGACGAGGAGCTCATTCCGGCCGATCGTGAGTTCCCGGCCTGGGACGAAGAAGGGGCCTCCGTGCGTACGGGAAATTCCTCGCCGCGCCCAAGGCAAAGACAGTCAAAGCCAGGCGGGAAAAAGGTCAAAGCTCAGCCTCAGATAGTGCGGGTGGGGGCCAGGGGCAAACCTCTCAAGTCTTCCGCACAAAAGAAGCCGGCTCAAAAAAAGCGCTAGTCCCCACAAGTATTTGAATCAGGCTAAGGCTGCGAAGCGCGCGGCCGAGCTGCGCGAGCAGATAGAACACAACTCTTACCGGTATCACGTCCTCGACGAACCTGAAGTCTCGGACTCCGAATACGACGCGCTGATGCGCGAGCTATCCGAGATCGAAGAGAAGTTTCCGAAGCTGGTGACTGCGGACTCGCCGACGCAAAGGGTCGGAGCACCGCCATCGGACCTGTTCAGTCCACTCGAACATCCGAGTGGGATGTGGTCGCTCGATAACGCCTTCGACTTCGACGAGCTCGTTGCCTGGGGAAAACGCGTCGAACGCGTCCTCGGTGCGGCGGCCGATTACTACACAGAGCTGAAGGTGGACGGTGTTGCAGTGAACCTCGTCTACGAAGAGGGGAAGCTCAGGTCAGCGGCCACTCGTGGTGACGGAAGAGTCGGTGAGGACATCACCGCCAACGTAAGAACAATCCGCGCCATTCCCATGAAGCTCAGGGGAACCTCTCCTCCAGAGCTGATCGAGGTGAGGGGCGAGATCTTCATGCCGGTCAAGTCATTCGAAGAGCTCAACATTCAGATCACAGAAAAGGGTCTTCGCCCCTTTGCGAACCCAAGGAACGGAGCCGCCGGATCACTGAGGCAAAAGGACCCAAAGGTCACAGCCGGCCGCAACCTACAGATCTTCTGCCATGGAGTAGGAGCCATTCAGGGCGCGAAGTTCTCGAGACACTCCGAGCAGATGGACCTTCTGAGGGATCTCGGGCTTCGCGTCATGGGGCAGAGCGCGCGTCTCGAGGATCTGGATCAAGTGTTCTCCTTCTGCCGGGAGTGGGAGGAGAACCGTCATAACGTCGAGTTTGAGATAGACGGCTCTGTGGTGAAAGTGGACCGACTGGACCACAGAGTAGAGCTTGGCTTTACGTCCAAGTCGCCGCGATGGGCAATCGCATACAAGTTTCCTCCCGAAGAAAAGACGACGCGGGTGAAGGACATCACCGTCAACGTCGGAAGGACCGGAGCAGTGACTCCGTTCGCAATACTCGAACCGGTGAGGCTTTCTGGAGCCACGGTCTCACTCGCAACTCTCCACAACGAAGATGAGTTGCATCGCAAGGACATCCGAATCGGCGACATCGTCCTCGTCCGGAGGGCCGGCGAAGTGATCCCCGAGGTCATCGGCCCGGTGCCCTCCCGCCGAAAAGGCAAGGAGCGCAGGTTCGTCATGCCCACGAACTGCCCACGGTGCGAAACCCCGCTGGTGAGGCCGGGGACCGAGAAGGTCTGGCGCTGTCCCAACGAGATGTGTCCCTCCAGGGGAGTTCGATCGATCGAGCATTTCGCCGGAAGGGCCGCGATGGACATAGAAGGGTTGGGTGAGAAGACAACCTACGAGCTCTGGGACCGCGGGCTGATCAAAGACCCGGCGGATCTGTACTCACTGACGCGCGAGCAGTTGCTCGAGCTTCCATTGTTCGCCGACAAGAAGGCCGACCAGCTACTTGCGTCTCTCGAAGCGTCAAAGTCGAGAGGCTTGACGAGGGTGCTCGTCGGACTTGGGATCCGGCATGTCGGGCCCCCGACCGCCAGAGTCCTGGCAGGCGAGTTTGGCTCTCTAACCGCGATAGCCCGGGCCTCGACCGAGGAGCTCGCCGCGGTCGAAGGAGTCGGCCCGATCATCGCCGAAGCCATAAGGGCTTTCTTCGACTCAGGACGAAACATGGGAACCGTGCAGAAACTAGAGGCGGCAGGTGTGACCCTCGAAGAGGAGCGAAAAGCCAGGCCACAGGGCAAGCTCACGGGAAAGACGTTCGTACTAACCGGGGGCCTCGAGGGACTAACGCGAGAAGAGGCCACTGCAATGATCGAGGACGCCGGGGGCAAAGTCGCATCGAGCGTTTCCAAGAAGACCGACTACGTGGTTGTGGGTGAGAACCCGGGAACTAAGTTCACGAAGGCCCAGGAGCTGGGCATCGACATCCTTGACGAAGCTGGGCTGAGGGCAGTGTCCGAGGGGTAGCTATTTTCCGATTTTCAGGTGCCTTTGAGCTTGCTTGCTTTGCCTCTTGGGTATACTTGACCCGCCGGTCAAGATAATCAATTTCGAGGATTGGGAGGATTGATGGACCTCCAGCTCACAGACGAGCAGAAGGCGATTCAAGAAGCACTGAGAGATATTGCTTTGGCGGAGATCAGGCCCGTCGCCCGAGAAGCAGAAGAATCAGGTCAGGTCCCGGAGCGGATCGAAAAACAGCTTTTCGAGATGGGCGTTGCCGCGCCCGTCTCCGAAGACTTCGGGGGCCAGGGAGTGTTCGATGCGGTGACGAGTGTCGTGGTCGCGGAAGAGATTGCTTGGGGAGATCCGGGCACCGCTTACTACGTTCTGGGGCGCGGGCTCGGCGCAACGCTCATCGACCTTGCGGGGACCGAAGCGCAGCGTAAGGAGTTGCTCCCTCAAATCGCTGAGGGGGCTGCTTTTGGGCTCGCACTCGCCGAGCGCGACGCGGGGGCCGACGTCACGCAGCTGGAAGCCGAGGTCGCCGATGGGCGTCTCACGGGCCTCAAGTACGCCGTTCCATTTGCGGATGGTGACTCGCTCATGCTCGTCGCGGCCAGGCAGAACGATGCCCCGGCGCTCTTCCTCATCGACCCTTCGCAGTCAGACCTCAAACCCGAGGACAAACTTGGCCTGCGTTCTGCGCGGACGGCGAAGATCAAGTTCGACAAACTCGCAGTGACCGAGCAGATCGGCGAGGCCGGCGAATCAGCGGACCTTCACTTTGCCTTCTTGAGGGCAAAGCTTTTGAACGCCGGAGTTGCGCTCGGACTTGCAAAGGCCGCCCTCGAATACGCGACCAAATACGCGCAGGAGCGCACCGCGTTCGGCCGGCCGATCGGTGCCTTCCAGGCGATCTCGTTCAAGATTGCGGACCGGGCGATGGATTTGGAATCCGCACGGCTTTTGGTTTGGAAGGCGGCGTGGGCGGTGGACAACAAGCTCGATCAGGCGGAGCGGCTTGTCATGAGCGCATGCGGACACGCCGTGGCGGCGGCCGTCGCCACCGCCGACGACGGCGTTCAAATCCTCGGTGGCCATGGCTATATGAGGGACCACCCTGAGGAGCTCTGGTACAGGGACGCCTTGACTCTTGCAACATTCGACTCCCCATCAATGGTGGGGGACCTATTCATGTCGGCCGACTACAAGGTGGGTTCACGATGATCGACTTCAAGCTCGAAGACACGCTGGAAAACGTAAGAGAGTTCGTTCACCAGTTCGCCGAATCTACTCTTCGCCCCCTAGCGCGTGAAGCGGATGACAAGGGGAAGATCGAACCGCATGTCATAGACATGCTCGGCCAGATCACCGGTAACCGCGCAACCATCGTGCCGGAAGAGCGGCCGGAAGACGAAGGTAAACCGCGCATCAACAACATGGTTTCGATCATCGGCAGCGAGGAGCTTGCCTGGGGTGATGCGGCTGTCATCATGAACATTCCCGGCCCGGGCCTTGCCGGGCCGTCAATCACGGCGGCCGGAACTCCGGAGCAAAAGCAGCGTTTCCTATACGACGTGTTCACCGGCGAGGAGACAAAGTTCGGTGCGCTCGCAGTGACCGAAGCCCAGGCAGGTTCGGACGTGTCCAACGTTCAGACCACCGCAATACGTGACGGCGACGAGTGGATCCTCAACGGAACGAAAGTCTTTTGCACCAACGGCGCAAGGGCCGACATCCTCGTGGTCAACGCGACCATCGACAAATCGCTGGGGCGGGCCGGACAGAAACTTTTCGTCATCGAGAAGGGAACGCCCGGCATGCGCATTGGCAAGATCGAGAAAAAGCTCGGCCTGGCCGCATCGGAGACAGCAGAGCTCGTATTCGAGGACTGCCGTCTTCCCTTCGACCACATTCTCGGCGGCGAGGATGCACTCAATCCCGCGACCGGATTCAAAGGAACGATGAAAACGTTCGACGCTTCACGCCCAACGGTAGCTGCGATGGCCCTGGGGATCGGAAGGGCTGCCTTCGAATACGCGCGGGACTGGTCCAAGGAAAACGTCCCTGCCCATTCGCGGCGCAGGCCTGCCCTCGAGATCAAGCTCGCAACAATGGAGCGGGAGCTCGAAGCCGCCAGGCTCATGTGCTGGAAAGCAGGCTGGATGGCGGACAAGCGCATTCCCAACTCGAAGGAAGCATCGATGTCCAAGGCCTACACGCCACAGGCTGCGCTCAGGGCCTGCATCGGAGCAATCGAGATCATGGGGCCGGAGGGCTACTCGAAGGAGCACCTGGTCGAGAAGTGGTACCGGGACATAAAGGTGTACGACATCTTCGAGGGAACCGGACAGATCAACAGGGTTGTTATCTCGAGGCAGATCCTTGGGAGGTTGGAAGCAGCCTGACCCGGTAGTCTCTTCGGGCATATGGCGCTCAATACTTCACTCCAGGGCAAGGCCTACCCCGAGTCGACCTTCGAGGTCACCGAGGAGGCCATTCACAAATACGCGGCGGCGACGAACGAAAAGGGCCCCGCGTTTACCGGCGACAACCCCGTTGGCCCGCCTGCGTTTCCCATCGTCGCTGCCGGACCGAGTCTTGCAGGGGTTCTGTTCGATCCGGACCTCGGAGTGAACCTCGCACTGATGGTCCACGGCGAGGAAGACCACGTCCTTCATGCGCCCATAAGGGCCGGTGACTCGTTGACAGTCGCAACGACGCTCGAGACGGTCGCCGCGAAGGAGACGGGGGAGACTTTCACCGTCTTGTCCACACTGAAGAACGGCGAATCGACCGTGGCCGAGGTGCGGAGCCTGATGTTCATTCGGGGGACTTCCACCGGCCCCCGTCCCAAGAAGGACGAGGAGCCGGAAAGGACCGTCGAGTTCGAGGTCAGCGAGACGATCGACGAGGATCAGACGTACAGATACGCCGAAGCCTCCGGCGACCACAACCCCATCCATGTTGATCCCGATTTTGCGAAGAACGTCGCGGGCCTTCCGGGAATCATCTGCCATGGGATGTGCACAATGGCGTTCGCCGCAAGGGCAGTTCTCGACTCGACGGCCGACGGAGATCCGGCCAGGCTCTACAGGATCAAAGTCCGATTTTCACGGCCCGTCTTCCCCGGGCAGATGATCACGACCAGAGTCTGGAAGGAAGTCGGGGAGAGCGGTTTGCAGACTTATGGCTTCGAGACCTTCAACCCCGCGGGCCAGGCCGTTATAAAAAGCGGACTCGCCGAGGTCGGCGCTTAAGTGACCCTTCGCCTCACGGCAATAGCCCGCTAACCTTTGGATTTCGAGCTTTCGCCGGAGCTCAAGGAGTTCCAGCAGTCGGTCCGCGCGTTCGCCGAACGCGAGATAGCTCCGGTCGTCGAGGAGAGCGAACGCCTTCAGCGCACACCCAGAGATTTGTTTCGAAAGGCGGGGGCTGCGGGATTCCTCGGCCTGCGGTATCCGGTTGAAGTTGGGGGAGCGGGGGCCGGAATGATCGCCGAGATGACCTTGCGCAAAGAGCTTTCCAGAGTGTGCGCCGGAATCGCATCTGCGCTTTCCGTGTCGTCGCACCTCGGCTCCTATCCGATATTCGCCTTTGGCAACGACGATCAGATCTCTCGGTGGCTAAAGCCAATCCTCCTCGGAGAGAAAGTCACCTGCTTTGGCCTCACGGAGCCGGGGGCCGGCTCGGACGTCCGCGGAATCAAGACACGCGCTACGCGCACGGACAAAGGGTGGGTCCTGAATGGAAGAAAGACGTTCATCACAAACGGCCCCTTTTGCGACCTAGCGATCATCGTTGCCTATGTCGATCCGGAAGCAGGGATCGACGGCATAGCGCTGTTCGTAGTCGAGCAGGGAGCTGCAGGATTCGACTCCTCGCACCGGCTGGAAAAGATGGGTCACCTTTCGTCTGAGATAGGCGAGCTGATACTCGACTCGGTCGAAGTTCCTGCCGAGAACCTGCTTGGTCCCGAAAGGGGAGGGTTTCATCGAGTGATGGAGACGCTCAACGGGGGCCGGATAGTTGTCGCCGGGGGATCGATTGGAGTTGCCGAGGCTGCGCTGGAAGCCGGGGTTCGCTACAGCGGAGAGCGAGAAGCCTTTGGAAGAAAGATCGAGGATTTCCAGGCCGTGCGTCACAAGCTTGCGGATGCCGCCGTCGACCTTCAGGCCGCAAGGCTTATGACGGGCTGGGCGGCTTCCTTGTATGACGCCGGTAAGAAGCCGACCTGGCAGGCATCCATGGCGAAGCTGTACGCGAGCGAGATGGTGTTGCGAGTAACGGATCAGATGATCCGGTTGTTCGGTGGGTATGGATACATCCGGGAGTTTCCCATCGAGCGCTTTTACCGAGACGCTCGAATGTTCAACATCGTGGAGGGGGTTTCGGACATCCATCGAAACATCATCGGCGGGAGCCTGAACGGTTGAAGCGAATCGAGCGGCCCGCTCGCAAGCTCGACCGCCGCGTCCTGAAGATGTGGTGGGTTCTGGCTGCACTCGAAATCTTGTTCGCCGCCGCTGCTGCGTGGGCGGCGGTCTTCATTCTCGAAGGGCCCGCGACATGGACGCTCGCAGTATTTGCGGTGGTGACAGCGATTTTCCTGACGATTCCGCCCCTTCGTTACAGCAGGTGGCGCTTCGAGATAAGAGAACGTGACCTGTACATCTCCCGCGGAGTTGTAGCGATCTCGTACCTGCTGATCCCTTTCGACAGAATCCAGTATGTCGAGACCCGGCAGGGACTCATAGACCGCATATTCGGACTGGCGCAGCTTGTAGTTCACACTGCTGCTGCCCACCCGGGCAAGATTCCTGGTCTGGTGCAGTCAGAGGCGGAAGAGCTCAGAGAGGAGCTGTCGCGTGTCGCAGGAACAGCCACAGTCTGAGTTCCGCAAGCTTCACGGAGCTGCAATCGGAGTCTGGCTCCTGGACACGGGGAAAATTCTTCAGGCCCTGATCATCCCGTTGGTATTCGGCTCGGGAGCGGCAGGGCTGCGCGAGGGGGACGACACAGGGTTTGCCGTCGGAGCAATTGTCTACATCTCCATTGGGCTTGTGCTCGCGAACGCACTCCTTTCGCCGATATTCAGGTACAGGCGCTTTCGATACAGGTTCGATGACGGGACCCTGGTTATCCATGGCGGCGGCCTCTTCAACAAGTGGCGGCGTGTAATCCCACTTGACAAGGTCCAGAGCGTTGATGTCGTCCAGAAGCTGAGACACAAGCTCTTTGGGGTTGTCGAGCTGAACGTCGAGGTCGTCGGAGGAAATCAAACGGAAGGGTCACTTGCGGCACTGGCCCCCGAAGAGGCCGAACGCATCCGCTCGATTCTCCTCAACAAAAAGGAGATACCAGCTGGAGAGGAACAGGCCGATGCCGAAGAGGCTCAGCCATTCGCGCGGCTTGGAGTGAAGGAGCTTCTGGTGGCAGGTATCACCGGGGGCCGGGTTGCGGTTACAGCCCTTCTGCTGTCTCAGTTGGTCGAGATTCTGCCGGCACGCTTCGACGTTGGCGACGCGGTGAGGAGGCTCGTCAGCGACACTGCTTCCGACAGGGGGATCGACATTCTGATCCTTTTCATCGCGCTAAGCGTTTTGGGATTCTTCATCGTTGCCCTTGCGATCTCTCTGGTCGTGACGGTCTTTACCTACTGGGACTTCACGATCAAGCACAAGGATGACCGGTTGGTCGTTACGAGGGGATTGCTTTCGGCTCGCGAAGCAATCATCCCCCTGCATAGAGTTCAGGCCATCAAGATGCAGGAGAACCCCATCCGCAGGGTCCTCGGGTACGCGTCGCTGTCGGTGGTGGTGGCCGGTTACTCCAGCAATCAAAACAAGCAAAGCCAGGTCACGACGATGCTTCTGCCAATCGGAAAGAAGGCAGACGCGGTACGCATAGCGGGTGAGGTCCTCGGCTCGGACGACGTCGGGGACCTTGTTCATCTGGAGCCGGCCCCCTTGAGAGCCATATCAATCAGAATCTTCGACGCACTGGTACTAACTGCGGCCCTCACCATCGTGTCGAAGGTTTTCTTCCAGAACCTCTACGGACTTTGGTCGGCCCTCGTTTTTCTTCCTGTGGCCTACGGCAGTTACAGGGCCATGGGCCACACTGTCAAGCAAAACCACCTCGTGACGAGAAGCGGGTTTTTGGTCCGGACGACCACGGTCGCGCCGATCAAGAACATTCAGCAACTGGAGGTGAGATCGTCCATCTTCATGCGACCGATCAAGCTTTCCAACCTGGTGGCCTGGGTGCCCAAGGGGTCCGCAAAGGCGCTTTACATGGACTCGGCCAGGGCATCCGAGCGTTTCCACGCGCTCTCGCATCAATTCCACCCATAAACGCCAATAGCGCGGTAGCTTGATAGCGGAGGTGATCGGTTTTGGCACTCCGTCAAAGAGTGTGGGCCCCTCTTTTCATCCTGGCCCTCGTAGTCGCATTGGTCTTCGTGGCCTTCCAGCAAAGTTCTGGAGGTTCGGAGCGCGATGTGGCGCGCCTCGAATCCGAGCTCGAGATAGCCGAAAAGAGGCTCGACCAGGTCGATCAAAGACTCGAGGCGATAGGTGAGATCCAGGGTCTCAAGGATTCGATCGCCGGCATCCAGGGCGGTTTCGACGAGCTCAAGAAGCAGGTCGATGCTCTGCCCGCGGCCGATGCCGAGATGACAAAGAAGATCGACGCGCTTTCTGAGAAGGTGACCAGTCTCTCCGGCAAGATCGATGGCATTGCGACCAAAGTCAACGCCGTGGACCAGAGGATTGCCCTTCTTGAATCCAGGTACAACGACCACCTGCGTAAGTACCACAGCGGCACCTAGGCCCAGCCCGGAGGCCCACCATGCCTGAGACACCTCAGGAGTTGATCGCAGGGCGCTACCAGATCGCGGCCCGCATTGGATCCGGAGGAATGGGCGAGGTGTTCCGTGCGCGCGACGCGGTGCTGAACCGCGTCGTAGCAATCAAGGTTCTTCCCCTGCAGATGGCGGTGCGGGCCGATTCCGTCGATCGATTCAAAGCGGAAGCGCAGTCCGCGGCCCGCATATCTCATCCGAACGTCGTAGCGGTCCACGATTGGGGTGAGACGGACACCACATGCTTCATGGTGATGGAGTACGTGCGCGGGAGGAATCTCAGAGAGATTCTTTCGAGCAGGGGGCCGCTCGAGCCGGCGCAGGCTTGCGAAATCCTGGCTCAGACACTCGATGGACTTGCCGCCGCCCACGCCCAGGGCCTTGTACACAGGGACATCAAGCCGGAGAACCTTCTGCTGTCGGTGGATGGCGTTGTGAAAGTTACGGACTTCGGAATCGCGCGGCTCGTCGAGGCAAGGGCGAAGACTTCGGGTCTTCTCGGAACGGTCGCTTACGTCGCGCCGGAGCAAATCAGAGGAGACCTTCCCGACTCTCGGTCAGACATTTATGCGGCCGGATGTGTGTTCTACGAGCTGCTGACGGGGTCGGTGCCATTCCGCGGAGACGTGGCGGCAGTTTTGCATCAGCACGTCACTGGCCGAGTTCCATCGCCGATGGTCGACGCTGGTGAGGCGACGGAGCAAATCGACCACATCGTTCTCAAGAGCACGAGTCCGTTGCCGTCCGAGAGGTACGCGACTGCGACGGAGATGAGCCGGGATGCCAAAATCGCTCTTGCCGTTTCGTCGCTTGCGGCGCCACTAACCGAGCTCAATTACGAGCTCACCTCAGAAGTGTCCGTCGAGGCCCTCGAGACGATAGTCACGGCGCCTCGTAGTCGGCGGCACATAAGGCCGGTCTGGGTGCTTGCCGTCCTGCTTATCGCCCTTTTTGCCGCGGCGGTTTATTACTTCCGCCCGACCCAGGTGCCTGACCTCATCGGCAACCGCACAGATCTTGCAAGAGCGGAGCTACAAGAAAGGGGCCTGCACGTCCGGGTTGAGGGGAGAGCGTCCCCAAAACCCGCCGACACGGTCATCGAGATGAAGCCGCTGCCCAACAAATGGGTGTTCGGGCGCGGGGACGTCACGCTTGTGATTAGCCAGGGACCGGAGCTTACTGATGTGCCCGACCTAAAGGGAAAGGCGCTGGACGAGGCCAAATCGCTCATACGGGAAGCGCGTCTCAGGCTCGGCGCAATCACCGAAGTGCACGACCGCTCGGTAACCGGCACCGTGGTCGATCAGGATCCGAAGCCCGGCAAAACCGAAAGCGGCGATCCTGTGAACCTCACCATTTCCAAGGGGCCCGAGTTCGTCGAGGTTCCGAATGTGAGCGGGAAGCCGATTGCCGATGCCGAGGCCCAGCTAATCGCGGCCGGCCTGACCGTCGTAAAGGAAGAGGTTTTCAACGACGCGGCCCCCGGAAACGTCGTATCGCAAGCGCCAGATCCCAAATCGATGGTCGAAAGGGGGAGCAGCGTCACGCTGAAGGTGAGCAAGGGGCCGGAGCCTTTCGATATGCCCGATGTGAAGGGCAAGGCCTGCTCCGAGGCCAAATCGCAGCTTGAAAGGTTGGGCCTGGTGGTGGTCGTGCGCTCCAGCAATGGGGCATGCGGCTCGGCGACGGTTGCCGAACAGGACCCCCTCCCCCGCGCCAGGGTGCGCAAGGGGCAGGAGGCCACCCTTTACATAACGTAGGCTCACCCCGTGGGAAGGACCCAGACTCACGCCCTAGTTCTGATCTCCGCGCGGGAGCTTGCCTCGAACATGGCCACGGCCATGTTCGTCATCGACTCGAAGGGCGTCCTTGTCTTTTACAACGAGGCAGCAGAGGAGCTTCTGGGGCTCGCATTCGCCGACTCCGGCCCCCTGAAGTCGAGTGAATGGGGAACAAAGTGGAACCCGCGATCGCCGGACGGTTCGAGTGTTCGTCTCGAGGATCTCCCAATATCCATCGCTCTTCAGAAGCAGAAGCCGGCGCACTCCCCGCTTTTGATTACTGGATCCGACGGAGTCGATCGAACAATCGCAATCACGGCCTTTCCGTTGTTTGCGAAAGTAGGAGAGCTTGCGGGGGCGGTTGCAATTTTCTGGGAAGACCCAGCAGGCCAGTAGCGCGGACCCGTGCAAGCAAAAATTTGGGGGTGTCGCGGGTCCATTGCCGCCCCTGGCCCCCAAACGGTCAAGTACGGAGGTAACACGTCGTGCGTTCACATCCCGTTGAACGGCGACGTCTCTTTGGTTCTTGACGCCGGAACGGGGATACGAAATCTCGGAATGCAGCTGGGAGATCGCAAAGTGCGAACAGTTCATCTGCTGCTGACCCATCTGCACCTCGACCACATCCAGGGTCTTGGGTTCTTCGAGCCTGCATGGGATCCATCCACGGAAGTGCACGTTTGGGGGCCTCCATCCGTAACGATGAGTCTCGAGGTGAGACTGGCGCGTTACCTTTCGCCGCCGCTATTTCCGGTGAACCTCTCCGAGATGTCCCGGAATATGAGGTTCCACAACCTTCCCGACGGTTCGTGGGAAATCGAAGGTGCCCGCATTCACTCCGAGCCGGTGCTTCATCAGGGTCCGACGGTTGCTTATCGAATCGAGATCGACAACAAAGTTCTCGCTTACATCCCGGATCACGAACCGGCTCGAGCGTTCGACCTCGCCTACGTCGATCCGGAATGGATAAGCGGTTTCGGTCTTGCCGAGGGTGCCGACGTACTGATGCACGACACTCAGTTCACGGAGGACGAATATCCGCAACGCATCGGGTGGGGACATTCGAGCGTGGCGGACACTGTTGCTTACGCGCAGATCACCAAAGCGAAACAGCTTGTGATGTTCCACCACGATCCGCTGCATACCGATTCCGACCTTGAACTTATTCTCGAAAGAGCGGTCGAGCTTTGGAGTGAGACGGAAGGGTCCCCGCCCGTACTGGCTTACGAGGGAATGGAGATAGAGCTGTAACCAGGGCCTGTTGCAGTAGCCGGCTCTTCCTCGAAAACGGCGGTTCGTGATCTCTTCCGGGACCTGGAGATCGCTCTCCAAACTACAGCGGAGACAATCAGCGCAAGTGCCGGCCCGACGAAAGGCGCAACGTCGGCTGAATCAGTTGCAGGCGCCTTTTCCAGAGCCGCAACATGCTTTGGATCGATTTGGACAACCTCGAGCCCGTTGGCAACCGTCTCTTGCTTAGGTTTGGTGACTTCGGCAGCCTTTGGTTTGACGATGGGTCCGCCTGCTCCGCGCAGGGCGGGCAGATTGCCGAAGCCCCAGTCGTAAAGGGCCATCGACTCGCCGTAGTGATCGGGCGACCCGAGGACAATCGCAATCAGCGTCTCGCCGTCGCGCGTTACGGCAGTCGCAAGGGTGTGGCCTGCGCCGTCGGTGAACCCCGTCTTTACACCCACTGTCCCCTGATACCGCCAGAGCATCTTGTTGTGGTTGATGTAGGTGTGCTCGGAGCCGTCTCCCCACGGCACGTTGTGCGTCTTTGAGCCGACTATCTCGGCGAATGTTGGGTTCTGCATCGCCTTGAGTGTGATCAGGGCGAGGTCGCGAGCGGTTGTGATGTGACCCGCCTCGTCGTATCCGTGCGGGTTCGTGAAGTGGGTCGACGTGGCGCCGAGGGCGGCGGCCGTTTCGTTGGCCTTCTGCATGAAGCCCGCGATGGTCCCGTCGGGACTCACTTTTTGAGCGAGCGCTATCGCGGAGTCGTTCCCGCTCTGCAGCATCAACCCCCACAGGTGATCCCTGATAGTGAAGTTCCATCCGGCCTCTGCATAGGTCCGGCTCCCGGGAGCGGAGCGGGCCTCCGGAGTGATGGGGGCAGGCTCATCGAGGTTTGCGTTCTCCAGAACCACCAGCGCTGTGAGGATCTTCGTCAGGCTCGCAGGCATGCGCTGGGCGGTGTCGTCCTTCTCCCACAGAACCCGGCCCGTCTGAGCATCTACCAGGATCCCGGCGGCCATGGCCACGGGGGGCGGCTCGGGAGCGGGGGCCGGAGCTGCAGCAGCGGCCACAGGCTGGAAAAGCAAAAACGTCGCGAAAATAGCCGCAGTTAGGATTCGTGGGTTCATGTGGTCGAACTACAGTAAGGAACTGACCCCTCTGCTTCAAGGATTTACGCTATGAGAGTCGTGGTGGGCGCAGACGACGAGGGCGAGGTTCTGGACGCAGTACTCGCCGATCTCGAGGCGCTGGGCGTCGACGTTGAGGTCCTCGAACGCTCCGCGTGGCCAGAGGTCGGCAGGGCCGTGGGCCAGAAAGTAGCTTCCAGTCAGGCGGATTTTGGCGTCCTCATGTGCTGGACGGGGACCGGAACGTCGATGGCCGCCAACAAGGTGAAGGGCGTTCGGGCTGCCCTTTGCTGGGATCCCTGGATCGCCGCCGGCGCCAGGCGCTGGAACGACGCCAACGTGCTCGTG
>DATLOJ010000082.1:0-22249 GCA_035536315.1 Actinomycetota bacterium
GCCTTCCGGCCTTCCGGAGATGTCGACCTCTTCGTCGTGCGACTCTGCAATGAAGGGCTCTCTGAAAGCCAGGTTGAGGTGAACCGGGCCGCGGGGTGAACCCACCGCCTCCGCAAAAGCGCGGGACGCGATAGAGCGCGAGTACCCCACGAGATCCATATTTCCGTCGGCCACTCCGGCCTCGCAGAACCAGCGGACGGAATCGCCGAACATTTTGATCTGGTCGATGGTTTGACCGGCCCCCGTGTCGCGCAGCTCTGGGGGCCTGTCGGCAGTGATTGCTATCAACGGAAGTCTCGAATGATGAGCTTCCAAGATTGCAGGGTGGAGGTTCGCGGCCGCGGTTCCTGACGTTGTAAGCACGATCGCCGGCATGCCTGAGGCGCGGGCCGCGCCAACTGCGACGAACCCGGCCGAGCGCTCGTCGACCGCGACGTGAAGCTTGACTTGCGGATGTGCATCGAGCGCTAGCACTAGAGGCGTCGAGCGGGATCCGGGGCCAAAAACGGCAGTGACGACGCCATGCCGAGTCAGCTCGTCGACGACCGCTGCGGCCATCGCATTGCCCGCGCCTTTCACCAGCATGGGATCCTCGCAACATGCTCTACACAGTTCTCGAGGGGGAGAAGCCCAGAGTTGTTCTCCTGCATGGATTCACGCAGACCCACCGATCGTGGGAGCCGGCTGTCCGCTTTCTTCCGGAGGACGGGTTGGCCCTTGTCGACTTGCCGGGGCATGGAGGGTCCGCGGAAGTCACTACCGGGTTCGAGGAGACGGTCGGCCTGCTTGCAGGAATCGCCGGACCGGAAGGCGTTTGCTATGCCGGCTATTCCATGGGCGCGAGGCTCGCGCTCGGTGTTGCAGCGGCTCACCCAGACGCGGCGCGGTCTCTGGTTCTCATTTCTGGAACTGCGGGAATCGCCGATGAACGCGCTCGCATTAAAAGGGTCGTCGAAGACGCAGCTCTCGCAGCCCGGATCGAATCGATGGGCATCGAGAAGTTCATCCATGAATGGCTCAATCGCCCGATGTTCCGGCATATCCGCGACACCATGACGCAGGATCGTCTTACCAATACCGCCGCTGGGCTTGCGCACAGCTTGCAGGCCTTGGGGACCGGCACTATGCCATCCCTTTGGGACCGGCTGAGAGATCTGACCATGCCCGTCCTTCTCGTCACCGGCGAGCTCGATTCCAAGTTCACAACGCTGGCGCGGGAGATGGCCGTGGCCCTTCCCGCCGCCGAGCACGTTGCAGTGGAGGACGCTGGCCACGCCGTCCATATCGAGAAACCCGAAGTGGTGGCCGGCCTCATCGAAGACTTCCTTCGTAGACATAACTAAGAACTCTTTGTCGCGTAGCGCATGAGCAACTCCTCTGAGGGCTTGACCTTGCGAACCTCGATCTCACCATTCTTGGGAGTCAGCGGATCATCGACCACATCCCCAATCAGTAAAGGAAGCGTGGCCAGGCCGCAGGGAAAGGGAAGGTTCGGCAACGAGGCCGCGAAAGCAGCGCTGTAGGCAACACCCACGGATGTCTCAATCGGAGAGGACACGATTGCGGGCAGCCCCGACTCTTCGATTGCCTGAAGCGCTTTGCCTGCTCCTCCCAGGTACTGGACCTTCACGACCACAACGTCCGCGCTCCTGGCATCGCGGATCGCGGCCGCATCGGCCGCCGAGTTGAACGACTCATCCACAGCTATCGGAACGTCTACCAGCCGCCTCACCCGCGCGAGATCCTCCAGCGTCGCGCACGGCTGCTCCACCAGAGCAACGTCGAACCTTCTCAGGCGGTCGATCCGGGAGACCGCTTCATCAACCTCCCATGCCGCGTTTGCATCGATCATCAGCCAACCGGTTGGTCCAATGACGTCCCTCACCGCCTCGACGCGGCGGATGTCGGCTCCTTCGGTCGTGCCCACCTTCACCTTGGCAGCCCGCCAGCCCGAGGCAATTGCCCGCGCGCTCTCAGCAGAGACGTCCGGAACCGTGATGTAAACCGGCACGGTATTCCGCAAGGCTTTAGGCCATTCGCTGTACGCGCCGAAAAGGGCCGACTCCAAACACCTCTCCTTCGAACCGGGGAAGCCGGGGAAAGGTGAGTACTCGCCCCAGCCGTGGGGGCCCTCGTAGAGCGTGCCGGTGCGCTCCTGAACTCCCCTGATCGGATGGGCCAGAGGAATCGTGAACTTTCTGCCCTCGAGTTCCATCTGTGAACCGGTCTTGGTGGCCTATGAGCCTGCAAGCCAGAGGCCGGCGGTGAGCAGGAGGCCGAAGACCATCTCGGTCCTGGCAGTGAAGGCAAGGGCCTTGACCAGGCTCCGAACGTCTCCTCTGAGCAGCACCAGCCGCATCGCCCTGACCGATAGCGGAATGGCGCCAAGCGCGATGAGCGGCCAGGCGCTGTCGGCGATAAGGGCGAGAGCAACAAGATCGAACAAGGCAAGGCCCACGAGAAGGGAGAACACCGTGCGTGAGCCCTCTTTCCCGAGCACCGCAACCAGCGTCACCTTGCCGGCCCGGTAGTCCGTTTCGACATCTCGCAGGTTGTTGACCAGAAGGATCGCCGAGGCAAGCATGCCAACGGGCACAGACGCAGCCAGTGCGAGCGACGTGATCTCTTGTATCTGCACGTACGCGGATCCGACGGTTGCGACCACTCCGAAGAAGATGAAAACGAACAGCTCTCCCAGAGCCGACCCACCAAAAGGCTTTGGCCCCCCGCTGTAGGCAAGAGCGGCAACAATCGCAAGTCCACCGGGGATGAGAATCACCCATCCGACTTCGGAAGCGAGTAACAAGCCGTTGGCAGCCGCTACGGCGAGCGCTATGAAAGAAGCGAGGCGCATTCTGTTTGCAGAAATGAGGCCGGAGGACACCATCCGGCGCGGCCCCTCCCTATCTACAGAGTCGACGCCCTTGGTCGCGTCGAAGTAGTCGTTCGCGAAGTTGACGGCCAGCTGCAAGCTCACGGAAACGGCCAGCGCGCCAAGGAATTTCCACAGTTCGATGGTGTGCGCGGCAGCCGTTCCCACGATGACGGGAACGATTCCGGCTACAAGAGTTTTAGGCCTGGCCGCCTCGATCCAGTTATCCACCTAGTTTCTAAGGCCTGCGTGGGAACTTGTCGAAGCGAGGTTTGCGCTTTTCGATGTACGCGTTGCGCCCCTCCTGGGCTTCCTCGCTCATGTAATACAGAAGAGTCGCATCGCCGGCCAGCTGTTGGATTCCCGCAAGCCCGTCTGCATCGGCGTTGAAGGATGCTTTCAATAGCCGCAGCGAAAGGGGGCTCATCTCCATGATGCGCTGGGCCCAGAGGACGGTTTCGACCTCGAGGTCGGCAAGCGGGACAACTTTGTTGACCAGTCCCATCTCGAGTGCTGCATCTGCGTCGTACTGCTGGCACAGAAACCAAATCTCCTTCGCCTTTTTTTGCCCAACCGTTCGTGCAAGAAGCCCCGCTCCGTAACCGCCGTCGAACGATCCGACTTTGGGTCCTGTCTGACCGAACACGGCGTTATCCGCGGCGACCGTGAGGTCACACACGATGTGCAGGACGTGGCCACCGCCGATGGCATAACCCGCGACCATGGCAATGACAGGCTTGGGAAGGCGACGTATCTGAACCTGCAGATCGAGAACGTTTAGCCTGCCGATTCCGTTCTCGTCGACGTACCCGTCGCTCCCTCTGACGGACTGATCACCTCCGGAACAGAAAGCCAGATCTCCCGCTCCCGTAAGGATGATCACCCCGATCTGGGGGTCGTCGCGCGCGATCTCGAACGCGTCGGAGAGCTCGAATAACGTCTTGGGCCTGAAGGCGTTCCTGACCTCGGGCCGGTTGATCGTTATCTTGGCGATGCCCTCCGCGGTCTGGTAAATGATGTCCTCAAAGGACCGCGGCTCTTGCCACTCGAGCGCCGGCCGGACGGTTGAACTCATTCCGTCTCTTGCTCCTCGATGAAAACTCGAATAGTTCGATTACGGTAACAGGTCATGCCGGAAACCGTCCTCGTCGCCGTAGCTACAAAGCCGGCAGAAACCTTCGCAAGAACCTTGCACGAGCTTTGGGATGAGGGAGCCGCGGTCGTGCCTTTCGATCCCACCCATCCGCAAGAAGTTACTGCTGCACTCTTCGAAGCGGTGAGGCCCTCAGAGGTGCGGGAGGGTCGAGAGTCGACTTCCCTCGATGATCGCATGCCGGTCGAAAGTGACGTCGCGCTGGTGGTTCCTACCTCGGGTTCCCTTACTAGGAATTCCGCGGGCGTGAAGGCTGCCGAGCTGACCCGGCGGGCGCTCGAGTCCTCGTCGGCGGGATCCCTCGAGAGGCTGGGGGCCGCGCGGGGGGAGCGCTGGCTGAGCTGCCTTCCGTTCAACCACATCGCGGGACTGTCGGTCCTGATCCGCTCCGCCACATTGGGCACGGCTCCGGTGATTCACGAGTCCTTCGACGTAGGCCTCTTCGAGGAAGCGGAGGCCGACTACGTTTCGCTCGTGCCCGCGATGCTGAGGCGTCTGCTGGCTGCGGGCGTTCACCTCGAAGACTTCAAAGCCATCTTGCTCGGTGGCGGGCCGGTTGATGAGGAGCTGAAAACCGCCGCCCTGCGCTCAGGCGCGAACGTGGTCACGACTTATGGCTTGACAGAGACCTGCGGAGGATGTGTCTACGACGGGAAGCCGTTGGCGGGAGTGCAGGTTGCGATAGACGACGAGTCACGAATCAAGCTGCGCGGGCCTGTTCTGATGGGCGGTTACCGGCTGCGTCCGGACCTAACCGAGAAGGTGCTGGACGACGGCTGGCTCTCCACAAGCGATCTGGGGCGGGTGCGTGCGGACGGAATTCTCGAAATAACGGGCAGGACAGACCACATCATCAACAGTGGAGGAAAGAAAGTCGATCCCGCCGCAGTCGAGAAGCGCCTGCTAGAGCATCCCGCCGTAACAGGGGCCGTTGTGGTCGGGCTCCCTGACGAAAGATGGGGTGAGGTGGTCGGAGCCCTCGTTGAAAGCGACGAGCCAATTTCCTCAGAGGACCTCGTGTCACATGTGCTGGCGGCTCTGCCCTCATTCATGGTCCCACGGCAGGTCGCGGTGGTCAGCCACTTGCTTTTGACGGCGATTGGCAAACCGGACAGGGAGTCTGCGCGCAGGTTCCTTCTGGAAAACCAGGCGTCAGGCGGTTGAAGCCTCCGGAGTTACTTTGGAGGTGCAGAACGCGCACCGCACGGCGAGGGTCGGGATCGAGCTCAGGCAGTGGGGACACTCGCGAGTCGCATGTTCGACATCCTTCTCGGTCTTGCGCTTGGCCATCAGTTTGTTGGTCGGTTTTACGATGAAGAAGAACACCGCGAACGACACGAGAAGAAAACTGATCAGAGCGTTCAAGAACAGGCCGTACATCACCTTCGCTTTTCCGACCTGGACGAACGCGTAGCTGAAATCCGGAGAGCCGAATACTCCGAGAAGGGGCGTCAAGACATCCTTCACCAGGGAGCTGACGACCGCGGTGAAAGCAGCGCCGATGATGACTCCAACGGCGAGGTCGACCACGTTGCCTCGCAATATGAACGACCGGAATTCCTTCATATAGCGCTCCTTGCTCAAATGCCACCGATGTTATTCAAAGGTGTCGAGTTGCTATTGGCGGGGTAAATAAACCACACACAGAGAGGAAGGAACCCAATGGGTTTGGATGACAAGGTTGAAGCAGAAGTAGATCAGGCGAAGGGCAAGGCAAAACAAGAAATTGGCGAAAAAACCGGTGACCGCTCCACAGAGATGGAAGGTCACATGGATGAGGCAAAAGGCGACGCCAAGGAGAAGTGGGAAGACACGAAGGACGCAGTAGGCGACAAGGTCAAGGACATCGTCGACTAGCTACTTCCAGTATTAGTAAAGAGGGCCGGACATCCGGCCCTCTTTTTGTTTGCTGAGCTAGCTCCTAACGCAAGTCGTCGAGTAGCTCCGGAACCACAAGCCAGGCGAGGACGCCGGCGCCGGGAGCAATCGGACCGTCGAACCGGACGAACGCGGCTGCCGCTCGCTCCATTTCGACCTTGGGGTCCTCACTTCCGGTTAGTAGCAAGCTAACCATCTCGCTGAGGGTCGGCTCGTGCCCGACGTAAGCGAGAGTTGAAACTTCGATTTCCGAGAACGACTCGAGGAGTCCGGCCGCCCAAGTCTTGCGTCTCCCTGCTAGCGCATTCATCAGGTCCGGGCCGAGCTCTTGTATCTGTGGTTCGAGCCATCCAGCAACCGTTCCGATGATCTCGGCTGTTTGCCGGGCCCTCAGAAGGGGCGAAGTCAAAAACAGATCCACCGTTTCGAATCGACGCTTCAAAGCTGCCCCCATCAACGAAGCCTGACGATGGCCGAGATCGGTGAGGGGCCGCTCGTCGTCGCTTGGCCAAGTTCGGTCACCCCACGTAGCGTGGGCATGACGAATCAATATGAGATTCATAGCCGGAATCCTAAGGCGACCTCGATCCAGGTAATCTCGTTCCGGCACGCCGCCTTGGGAAAAGGCGGGACGTCACACCCACTTTTTCACCACAGCGGCTCGCTTTGGGGAAAGCGGGGGGACATCATTGACTGAAGGCGGAGGAACAATTGATCAGTGATCGATTCACTCTGGAGACGGGCCGGCGCGAGACCATGGTCGACATCACGTCCAGGGTGGAATCGGTCATTCCGAAAGGCGAGAACGGCCTCCTCAATGTGTATCTTCCGCACGCCACCGCCGGGCTCGCTTTGATCGAGATGCAGTCAGGCACCGAAGAAGACCTGATGGACGCAGTGATGCGACTGCTCCCGCCCGATCACTCCTATGCCCACTCGCACGGCTCCCGAGGTCACGGCGCTTCGCATGTATTGCCGGCCTTTATCCCTCCGACTTTGACGATTCCCGTCATCGACGGACGGCTGGCGCTGGGAACCTGGCAGCGCGTCGCACTCATCGACACCAACGTCGACAACCCCAAGAGGGAAGTCATCGTCACCTTCCTGGACTAAACGTTGAACCAAGAAGCCGAATTGATCAGAACGATTGCCGTCGAGGCAGCCAGGGAAGCCGGCGAGGTTCTGATGTCGATGAAGCCGAGTGGAATCTCCTCGAAGAGCTCACCAACGGATCTCGTGACGGACGCAGACCGCGCCTCGGAAGAGATCATCTTCCGGAAAATCAGGGCCGCCAGGCCCGAAGACACAGTTACCAGCGAAGAGGGATCGCTGTTTGAAGGAACGAGTGGAATCAAATGGATCATCGATCCGCTCGACGGTACGACGAACTATGCATACGGAATTCCTCAATGGGCGGTCTCGATCGGGGTTGAGGGCAAGGTAAGGATCGGGGTGGTCTACGACCCGAACAGGGACGAAGTTTTCACGGATATCTCGGACCAGCGCCCAAGCCAGAAAACCGACCTTTCGACTTCCCTGGTCGCCACTGGTTTCTCCTACTCAGCGGAGATCAGAAAGAGGCAGGGAGAAGTCGCCGCAAAGGTGGTCCACCAAGTCAGAGACCTTCGGCGGGCCGGAGCAGCGGCCCTGGACCTGGCATGGGTCGCGGCCGGCCGGCTCGATGGCTATTACGAAGACGACACTCATCCATGGGACAAAAGCGCCGGCATCACGATGATCGAAGCCTCCGGGGGGTTCGTGGTCAGCCGTGACGCACTCGTCATCGCCGCCGGAACCAAGGAGCTCCTTACGGCCCTCGAGCGGCTTGTGACCGGCAAATAGCCGCCATCGATAACGAGTAGAGTCCCGCGCCATGAGCCGGCACGAATCAAACGTCGAGCAACTTCTGGACTGGGCTGAAGCCGAGATCAAACGCAGCCGCGCCGTGGATCTATGGCGCGCTTCAGATGCCCGGGTAAACGCGGAAGATCTGCTTGGAGACATTCTGGGAAAGGAACTGCGCGTACGTCACCTCGACGAGCGGGTGTCCCGGGCAGACG
The DNA here is from genome assembly GCA_035536315.1 of Actinomycetota bacterium. Taxonomy (GTDB): domain Bacteria; phylum Actinomycetota; class CADDZG01; order JAHWKV01; family JAHWKV01; genus DATLOJ01. The sequence continues at coordinate 7,964 of DATLOJ010000082.1, forward strand.
AGAACAAGTTTCGCAAAATGGTTGACAGGCGAGTAGCCGGCGAGCCGGTGGCCTTCATTCTCGGCTACACGATCTTCAGGAATCTCAAGATGAAGGTCTCTCCGGGAGTGTTTGTGCCTCGCAACTCGAGCGAGCTCCTCGCAACCGAGGCGGTCCGCAAGGTGAGGCCCCGGAAGGCCCCCGTGGTCGTCGACGTGGCAACGGGAACGGGCCCGGTCGCGCTTGCCGTTGCCAACGAGTCCAAGAACTCGCAAGTTTACGGAATCGACATATGGGCTCCCTCGATCGCCGTCGCGAAGACCAATGCCAGGGCCTTGAAGCTCGGCAACGTGAAGTTCCTGGAAAGCGACATGCTCGGCAGCCTCCCACCGAAGTTAAAAGGGAAGGTCGACGCATTCACCATTCACCCCCCATACGTCGCGCGGCGCCACGTGAGAACCCTGCCGAAGGAGATCCGCGACTACGAACCAAAGGTCTCGCTATCCGACAACTCGGAGGACGGGCTCGGGCTCGTCCGCAGACTGGTCGACGACGCGCCCGAGTGGCTCGGCCCCCGCGGCTGGCTTCTTGTCGAAATAAGCCCCGACCTTGCCCGCCGAGTCGGCACAATTCTTCGGCACGGTGGCTTCGGTCACGTCAAAAGCAAGAAGGATTCGTTGGGGGCCACGCGGGTGGTATCCGGAAGAATCTAGGCAGATGCAACGTGTGGGCTTCATCGGCCTCGGCGCGATGGGAGCGCCAATGGCAACGAACCTGCTGAAAGCCGGCTTCCAGGTAGTTGCTCACAACCGCACCCGAGACAAGGAGCTGCCCCTCGTCGAACTCGGAGCAGAGCGAGCCGGGTCACCAAGAGAAGCGGCAGACGGCTGCCGGATCGTTATAACGATTGTCAGCGACACCCCCGATGTCGAAGAGGTGCTTTTCGGCCCCCAGGGTGTAGTCGAGGCGGCGGCCGATGGCACGATCGTGATCGACATGTCCACGATCGATCCGAAAGCGACCGAGAGTTTCGCCGAGCGGCTGGAAAGCAGCGGCCTTCACATGCTCGACGCGCCGGTGTCGGGAGGAACCGAGGGGGCCGAGTCCGGCAAGCTCACGATCATGGTCGGGGGGCGGGAGGAAGTTTTGGAAAGGGCGAGACCGGTACTCGAGGCCATGGGCTCGAAGATCACTCACATCGGGCCTTCCGGCACTGGGCAGATGACAAAGGCCATTAACCAGGTAGTAATCGCCGGCACTTTACTGGCCGTCGCAGAGGGAGTAACCCTGGGACTGGCGGCAGGTCTCGACATGGAAAAGGTGCTTAGCGCCATGGGCCCCGGCGCTGCGGGATCCTGGGCCCTGACAAATAGGGGGCCGAGGATGGTGGAAGACCACTACCCTCTCGGGTTCAAAATCTCACTGCACCGAAAAGACCTGCAGATCGCGCTCGGAGTCGCGAAGGCAAGCGGATTGAATTTGAAAGGGGCCAGCCTCGTCGCCGAGATCGAACAGAAGCTGATCGCGGCCGGCTTCGGTGACGAGGATGTGTCCGCTATAGCCAGGGGTGTTAAGCCTGGACCTAGCTAGTCCCCGGGCCTCCAGGTCGTAAGTTCCGCCGGGTCGGTTCGATTGCTGAGCTCGACTCCCTCTTGCTCCTGCGGCACATGTCCGATGTACATGAAGCCTGCGATCTCCTCACCGGCCTCCAGGCCCAGCGAATTCTTGACCCCTTCGTCCTCTGACGCGGGGCCGGTTCTCCAGTAGGTGCCAAGCCCCTTCGACTTGGCCGCCAGCATGATCGCCACGCCAAGGGCCCCCATCGAATAACGATCCTCTAATTCGATCGCTTTGGGGTTCGTCGACTGATGAAACACCAGCACGATGATCATGGGAGCCCGGTGCGGGCGCGCGCGCTCTAGCTCGATCTTGTGATCCAGGTGTTCGCCTTCAGGAGTTTCGCGGCGGACTCTTTCTGCGAGAGCCTCACCTAGCTCGTCGAGACCCTTACCAGTCAGAACGATGAAGCGCCACGGCTCCGTCAGGAAGTGATTGGGAACGCGAACCGCAGCGCGCAGTATCTCTTCGACGACGGATCTATCGGGAGCCGGCCCCGTCAGATTCGGTACGCTCCTTCTTGCGAGCATGGCTTCGATGACATCCATCGGATCCGGTTCCTTTCGTGCTGTTGGGAGGCCAAGAATAGGCGGCCGGCAAGGCTCCGGCCCCCGAGGTACCGCCGACTTAAACTAACGACGAGATGGGTCGGATCCTTCATATCGGGGGAGGTGAGATAAAAGACGCCGCCCCCCCTCGAAAGCGCGGGAAGGGCAAACGTCGCGCGCTCGTTCTGGGCGGTGGGGGAATCGCTGGAGGCGCCTTCGAGATCGGAGCACTCCTTGCCCTGAACGATGTCCTGTCTGGGTTCAAGGCGACTGACTTCGACGTCTACGTTGGAACGAGTGCGGGAGCCTTTCTCTCTGCATGCTTGGTCAACGGCATAACGCCGGAAGACCTGGCGCGATCACAAATCGGCAACCCTCCCCGATCCGTTCCGAGAATCCGTCCCGATGAGATCCTGCGTCCCGTGCGCAAGCGGCTGCTCAGGAGTGCGGCGGCTTGGGCGGGGGGAATACGGGGCACTGCGATACAGGTTGCGCGCAGCAGGCAGAACACATCCCTCGTCGACGTCTTCTTCTCTATGGCCGATGACTTGAAGAGCTCGCTTTACACGACCGAGGGAATGAACGAATACCTCGAACGCCTATTCGCGTACGAGGGCCGGACGAACAAGTTCGAGGAGCTGGACAAAGAGCTCTTGATCACCGCGACGGACCTGGATACTGCCGAAAGGGTCGTCTTTGGACTGGACGGGCGTGTGTGCTCGATTTCTCGGTCCGTTGCGGCTTCGGCGGCCATCCCGATCATTTACGAGCCTGTCCGAATCGATGGCAGGGAATATCTCGACGGGGGCCTGAGGTCGGCCACCAACATCGACCTGGCCGTATCGAAGGGAGCCGACTTCATAGTCGTGATTAACCCTCTGATCCCATACCTGCATGACCCCAGATATCTGCTCAAGGGATTCGACTCGCCCGTGCGCCATTTGTCCGAAGGGGGGCTCGGGCGCCTCGTCGCTCAGGTCTTTCGAATAATGGCTCGATCTCAGCTGGAAAAGGAGCTCGAACTGCTACGGATTGCCCACCCGGAAGTCGACATCCTGGTCATCGAGCCTCGCAGGGACGACGAGGACTTGTTCACCTTCAACCTCATGGATTACACGGCCAGGGAGCATCTTGCGAAGGATGCATTCGAACAAGTAGCCGTTGATTTGGTGACTCATTTCCCGGAGGTGCGTAAGCTGTTTTCCGGTACGGGAATTTCGGTATCCAAAAAGGAGCTCGTAAGGCAGCTTCAGAGGGTCCTGGCCGGAGGAACGGCAATGGCACTGGTGGAAGGAACGGGAGAGCTGGCATGACCCCAGCGCTGGACATATGGCGCTGACGCGCCAGCGTGAGGTCGTCACGCCGCTCGTTCCTCCTGATGTCGAAGAGAGCGCCATCTCTCAAATTCTGCCGAGGACTCTCGCCGGGCTTGCGCTCTGGCTGGTTTTGATTGCGACCGGCATGGCGGCATCCGGCGTCGTGCTGTTCGCCTATTACCAGCACCGTCTTTCCGAGATTCAGCAGGCCATGGCCACCTTCGCGGTGAACGCGGATAAACAGTTCAAAGAGAACACGAAGCAGTTCGAGAAACTCGTGGCTGACTCGAAGGGTGAGATTGAAGCCGCCTCGAAAGGCATCGGCGCGCAGACGCAGGAGGTCACTGAACTGCTCGAGAAGATCGGCCCATCGATCGCGTACATCTCCGGCGTCGACCCGGCTGGAGCTCCGGCCATTGGATCGGGATTCGTCGTCACTTCGAATCAAAACGAGTCCTGGGTGCTGACCAACTTTCACATCGTGGCCGGCGCTGCGGCCAACAAGCAAGAGGTGCGCGTTCGCATAGGAAGTGCGGATAGAGCCGGAACGATATGGACATGGGACGAACGGAGGGATCTGGCGCTCGTCATTCTCAAAGTGGGAGGGCTCCCCGAGATCGAGTGGGCGAAAGCCGAGACTGCAATCGGTTCGCAGGTCTGGGCCGTCGGTACCGCGCCGGGAAAGCATCAGGCAGCCGCTTCCAAGGGTTTCCTTCTTGACACCGCGAGCGACGGTTTGCTACTCGATGCGGGAGTCCCCGTCTCCTCTAGCGGCGGGCCGCTTCTGACCAAAGATGGCAAGGTCCTCGGAGTCCTGAGCAACGTCTACGCGCCCGACGGTTTCCCATCGTCGGAAGGTTGGGCCGTCCCAATACGGCTGGCTTGCCAGAAGGTTCTTCGCTGCCCTGGTTAACGCCTTCGATCGTCTGTCAGTGAGTGCGCCTCAGAAGTACGTCGCCCACTAAGGAAAGACCGTCGGAATTGGATCGGGGTCGTCGTCGTCGCCGCCACCACCGCGAGTTGGACTTGGCGAGGGCCGCGGGGATGGGCTCGATACCGGGCTTGGTTCGTCCGCTGGAATTGTTTCTGGGGCGGGGCTAGATCGGGGTCCCGCGCGGGGAGGCAGACCGAAACCCTCTTCACCTTCCTCCGTTCTAATCCTGATCTCGCCTCCTTTGGGGAACTCGCTCGGAGCGAATTCCGCCACCGCAACCTCCATGTAGTCCCCCCACATCTGGGCCGGCAGGGTGCCGCCGGCGACGTTTCTGACTCCATGGACCGAAGTCATGCTCTTGTTTTCACTTCGATAACCCATCCAAACCGCGGTCGAAAGGTCCGGCGTGTACCCGGTGAACCAGGCGTTCTTGAAAGCGGTTGCAGTTCCGGTCTTACCGGCTGCAGGCCTGCCGATGTCCGCCCGTTTGCCCGTTCCGCTTGTAATCACCTTGGCGAGGATCTCGTTCACCTTTGCGGCTATGTTCGGGTCGATCGCCTGAACGGGATCTGACGGTCCGTTGTCGACTCGTCCGTTGAGGTCGACCATCACACGGTTCGAGCTGTCTGTAATCTTCGAGACCAGACGTGGCGCGCGATAGGCTCCATTGTCCGCCAGCGTCGCGTACGCGGAGGCCATCTCGAGAGGCGTCACCTCTCCAGATCCCAGTCCAAGGGCGTGCACCGGATTCAGCTCGGTCTTGATTCCCATCCGATGGGCGACCTCGACAATCTTTTTGGGTGTGACGTCCACGATCATCTGCGCATACGCGGTGTTAATCGAGTTGATGGTCGCCTTCTCGACGGTGACCCTGCCGTAACCGGTGTTCCCGTAGTTATTGACCGGACAGTCGTCCTTGCCCTTCGGCCATCCCTTTGGGCACAGGGCCGCAGGAGCACTGTAGGTCGAGCCTGCCTTGATTCCTTTTTCGAGGGCGGCCACCAACACAAATGGCTTGAAGGACGAGCCCGGCTGTCTCTTCGCTTGTGTCGCAAGGTTGAACTTTTCGACGTTGTAATCCCGGCCCCCGACGAGCGCCTTCACGTATCCGGTCTTGGGATCGATTGAAACGATAGAGGCGTACGGGTCGTCACCCTTGTTCAATGTCTCTGCTACGACTCTTTCCGCATGCTCCTGCATCTTGGGATCTACAGTTGTGTGGATGTTGAGGCCGCCGCGGTATATGACGGCCTCCTTGTACCGCTTGTTCAGATCGCGCCTCACGGCGTCGACGAACCAAGGGAACCTGAAGACCTCCACCTGAGGCGGCGCAAGGACGGGCTTCTCCCCTGCCGCCGCGTTGGCGGCCGCAGCATCTATGAAGCCGACCTCCTCCATTCTCTCGATCACAAACTGGCGGCGGATCTCGGCACCAGAAGGGTTGTCGTAAGGCGAGTAACGGACCGGCCCGGGAATAAGCCCGACAAGCAGAGCCGACTCTGAGAGCGTTAGATCCTTGGCGGGCTTGCCGAAATAAGTCTTGGCGGCCGCCTGCACTCCGTACGCTCCTTTTCCGAGGTAAAGAGTGTTCAGGTAGTTCTCGAGAATCTTGCTCTTCGAGTAAACGCGCTCCACCTGGGATGCAAGTAACGCCTCCCGGAGTTTCCTAAAGATCGTTTTTTTGGGGGCCTCGATGTACGCGTTCTTTACGTACTGCTGTGTAATCGTCGATCCACCCTGAACGACGTCTCTCGCCTTGATGTCCGCGATGAGGGCTCGGGCGATCGCTTTCAAGTCGAGTCCGCCGTGCTTGTAGAACCGCGCGTCTTCCGTGGCAATCGCGGCTTGCTGAAGATGAAGAGGCATTTCACTCAAGTCGATCAGCTCGCGGTTGTGCTCTGAGTGAAACGTGGCGATGAGCGATCCGTCGGCGGCGTAAACGCGGCTGGTTTGCGCGACCGCTCCCGGGACTGGGTCGGGGACCACCGACGGCGTTGGGATCATGAAGTACGCGCCTGCTGCTGCTCCGCCGACCAGAAGTGGGCCAATCACGCCCAGAACGATCAACGCTTTCAGAAGGTCTGACGGTCTTGCTCTGAACCTTCTTTTCGTCGAGCGTGTCTTCATGTCAAGACTAGGATATTGACAATGACGAATAAGCGTACGGGTTCCGAAAAACAAGCGTCAGAACAGGGTCCTTTGTCGACGCGTCGCAACCTTCCGCAGGTGGAGCGGCTCGCCTCGGCAATTGGCGACTCCTGGCCTCATCCCTTGCGTGTGGCGGCCTCCAGGGCTGTCATCGAGCAAGCTTCCAACGCTGCTCTGGGAGGAACCCGGGTGCCGGAGTTCGACGAGCTCGTATCGGCTGCAACCCGATATTTGGAGCTCGAATCACGACGAGGTCTCACGCAAGTCATCAATGCGACTGGGGTGATCCTGCACACGAATCTCGGCAGGGCTCCTGTGTCTCGGGCCACGGCCGAAGCGGTCGTCGATTTCGCCACGGGGTTCTCAAACCTCGAGTACGACCTCGAGAGCGCACAAAGAGGGAGCCGGTACACGCATGCGGCGGCCCTCATCAAGTCGCTGACGGGGGCAGAGGACGCGCTCGTGGTCAACAACAATGCCGCCGCCACACTTCTGGCACTTCGCGGCCTGGCATTGGGGGGAGAAGTCATCGTCTCTCGCGGAGAGCTCATAGAGATCGGCGGAGAGTTTCGCTTGCCTGATGTCATGGCCGAATCCGGTGCACTCCTCAGAGAAGTGGGCACGACCAATAGGACGCATCTGTCTGATTACGAAAACGCCATCGGACCCGAAACCGCAGCAGTACTGAAGGTCCACACTTCCAACTTCCAGGTCGTTGGATTCACTAAACAGGCTTCCTCCGCAGAGCTCGCCCGGATGTGCAAAGAAAAGGGCGTCAAGTTCATCAACGATCTTGGAAGCGGTTTGCTATCCCACAAGGTCGCCGGATCCCCCAAGTGGCTTGCAGGCGAGCCGTCGGTCGATGAGGCAGTGGCAGAGGGAACCGACATCGTCTGCTTCTCGGGTGACAAGCTTCTCGGGGGACCGCAGTGCGGAATACTTTGCGGATCGGCCGAGGCAGTCCAAATGCTTCGGAAGCAGCCGCTGCTGCGCGCGCTCAGAGTCGACAAGATCACTCTGGCTGCACTGGAAGCCACGCTGACCAAGTACTCGCGACGCGAGGAGGCAGACCTGCCGCTGTGGCAGATGGCGCGCCTCGACACAGCGACTCTCTCTGAGCGTGCCCACAGAGTTGTGAAACTTGTCCATGGCGAGAGGGCAAAGCTGGATATCGTCGATGGTCATTCGACTTTTGGAGGGGGGGCCGCGCCCGGAAGCGAGATTCCAACGGTGCTCATCGAGATCGCCCCGAGAGACGTCAAACCCACCGAGCTATTTCGAGGGCTGGTGGATAACGACCCACCCATCATCACAACGGTCGAGAACGATCGAGTTCTAATCGATCTGCGCACCGTCCTTGAGGGCGGAGATGAACTGATTGCTGCAGCCTTGAACCGTCTGCTCTAACCTAGTGGGCCACTAGCCGTGTACGTCGTAGCTACGGCCGGACACGTCGACCACGGTAAGAGCACGTTGATCAGAGCGCTCACCGGCATCGACCCAGACCGGTTGGAGGAAGAAAAACGGCGGGGCCTGACTATCGATTTGGGCTTTGCGTGGCTGGATCTTGCAGGTCAACCCGTCGGAGTGGTGGACGTTCCCGGACACGAACGTTTCATCAGAAACATGCTGGCCGGGGTGGGAGCGGTTAACGCGGTCCTATTCGTAGTCGCCGCGAACGAGGGGTGGCGCCCACAGTCACAAGAGCACCTCGACATCATCGACCTCCTCGGCATTTCGACCGGCGTAGTGGCCGTCACTAAAGCGGACCTTGTGGGAAGCGATGACCTAAAGAAAGTTTCTGAGCAGATTCGGGTGCGCTTGGCTTCGTCGACTCTTGCGGAGGCTCCGATGGTTCCGGTATCGGCCGAGTCCGGCAGCGGCCTCGACGAGCTGAAGAAGAGCCTCAGCGATGCTCTCGATGCCTCCCCGAGCGGAGAGACCACGGGAAGACCGCGTCTTTGGATCGACAGGATCTTCACGATCAAGGGGGCCGGAACCGTCGTCACCGGAACGTTGACCGGAGGGGGGCTACTGACCGGCGCGGAGGTGCAGGTACTTCCTCACGGATTGCGCGCGCGAATTAGATCGATCCAGAGCCACAAGACGATGGCCTCGCAGGTGCCGCCGGGAACTCGAGTCGCCCTCAACCTCTCGGGCGTGGAGAAGCATTCCCTCGGTCGCGGAGATGTTGTAGCCATACCGGGAGACTGGGAACCCACGAGGCGATTACTGGCGGAGCTCAGGTTCCTTCCGCACCTTGACCACAAGCCCTCGGCCCGGGGCGCGTTCAAGCTGTACCTCGGTTCGCAAGAAGCCGATGTAACCCTTCGCTTCCTTGGCGACCCAATCGGTAAGGGGGAAGCAGGATTCGTTGCGATAACCGCCTCCTCGCCGCTAATCGCATCCTTCCGTGACCGGTTCGTGCTCCGAGAGTCAGGAAGGAGAACCACGGTTGGAGGAGGCGCTGTCCTCGAGCCACGCGCGGAAGGGCTCAGCGGGGAAAGTGCACTAGCAGCTGCCGCCCGTCGGGCGGCTGCCCCGGACCAGGTTTCTTATGCACGCGTGCTTCTGGACGAGGGGGCGGCTCTCACTAAGCAGGCCGCGTGGCAGGGAGCGGGAGTGAGCCTCGATGAGCTGAGAGGCCAGGACGTGGTCGAATTGGGGAACGCACTGGTGGCCGCGACGACATTCGAGTCCATGGCGGGCGACCTGGCGGAGAGAGTGGCTGCACACCACGCGCGTCATCCCCTCGACCCCGGACTGCCTCTTGCAGAGGCGCGGCGTCAGTTCGATGAAGGCACCTTTGATGCGCTCGTTCAGGAGGCGGCGGGCCGGAGGCTGGTCGTGCTCGAAGGAGCAACTCTGAGAACGCCTGAGCATGATCCAGCATCGAAGACGCCCGAAGCGAAGCTCGTCCTGGACGAGATGCAGAGCGCAGGTTTCTCCCCTCCCACCTTGCCAGAGCTGACAAACCGTCACGGCAGCGACATCCTTCGCTCATTGATCGAGTCTGCTGTCCTGGTGAAGATTTCGAGCGACATCGTTTTCAGTAGCGAGAGGGTGGACGCCCTCAAAAGCATGATCAGAGAACATGTCGAGAGCAATGGGCCCTTCACAGTGGCGGAGTTCCGGGACATGATCAAAACCACCAGGAAGTACGCGATCCCACTACTCGAGTACCTCGATCAACACGGATTCACACGACGCGAGGGTGACACGCGAGTACTCGGCCCGAGGGCCTAGGTTCAAATCGACGGCGCGTCGTCAGGTCTGCTCTTTCTTCATTTCAACCATCAAAACAAGGCCCGACACCCCAAGGATTTCAACCTCGGCCCCCTCTGGAATCGCCACCCCGACGGTGCGCGCCCTCCACAGAGTTCCCTTAGCGAGCACCTGGCCTTCGGGCGCGATATCGGTCCTGGCCGTTCCAGGCATTCCCACGATGCCTTCGGCCCCCGCGATCGGTTTAGCTGTTCGCGCTTTTATCGCAGCGGTCATGACGGAAATGAAGAACAGCACGGTTGCTGCGACACCTGCTGCCACCATCCACCAGGCGAGTCTGAAATCGTGACGGTCCGGAAACAAAAGGATGCTTCCCCCGACAAAGGCGAGCGATCCAACAACCGAGGGCCAGCCGAGTGATCCGACATGCAGGTCTCTGACGTAAAGCGCCAGTCCCAACGCAAGAATCCCGGCCCCCGCCCATGACGCCGGAAGGACCGATAGGGCGTACACCCCAAACCCGAGTGAGACGCTTCCAACGAAACCTGCGCCGCCTATGCCGGGGTTGTAGAGCTCGAAGATCAGGCCGAACAAGCCGAAGAGGATCAGGAGGTACGCGATCGGGGGCCGGGCTGCCGAGTGAAGCAGCTGGTCGAGCAAGCCCATCTTGTGAAATCGAAGGTTCAGGGTTTGTGGAACGGTCACCTTTGCGCCGACTAAGTCCAACTGCTTGCCCTTGATCTCTGAAATGAGGGCCGCAGTTGTGTCGGCGATCACTATCGACGAATCGAGTGATACCGCAGCTTCTGAATCGAACGATTTCTGCGTCAGTTGCTCCGTGAGTGCGGGACTTCGCCTGCCCAAGTTCGAGAAGGAGTGAAGAAGCGCGTCTGACTTGGCGTCTCCCCTCGCGTCCAAAGTGGGATCCTCAGCGGGGCCGAGAGTGCTGCCGTGGGACATCGCAAGGACATGCGCTGAAGCCGCTATGAATGCTCCTGTGGAACCGGCCCCCCCGCCTGCTGGAGCGATCCAAACGACGATTGGAACCTTCGACTGGACTATTCGTCCTATGAGGCGCTCGAGAGATATGCCGACGCCTCCCGGGGTGTCGAGCCGGATGATGAGCAGGGCAGATCTCTCACTCTCGGCTCTATCGACCATCGAGATCAAGAAGCGCTCGGTAACGGGGTCGATAAAGCCTTCAACCTCGACAAACTCGGCTACATCCCCGGTCTGAGCAGCGGCTCCAGCCTGAGGGGCAAGAAAAAGGCCAGCGAGCAGCAAGAAGCCGAATGCCAGCACGCCAACCGAGGCAGGTTTGCGCTTGGTTATCATGAATGAAGTGTCCCTCGACGCCGTCCTAAATCGGCGGCTTCTGATTATCTCCGGCAAGGGTGGCGTCGGAAAGACGACTGTGACCGGCGCGCTCGGGATACTCGCCGCCCGACACGACCTTCGTGTCTTGCTGGTCGAATTCGACGGCAGAGATTCGCTGAGCAACTTGTTCGAGATCGGACGCTTGGGGCCGGAGCCGGTTCAGCTGCGGTACAACCTGCAGGCCATCAATGTCTCCCCAGAGGAGGCGCTCAAGGAGTACTTCGAAGTTCAGCTGCATATGAAGCGGATCGCGCGCCCACTCATCACGTCACAGCTGGTGGATGCGGTCACTTCGTCCGCCCCCGGGCTCAGGGACATCTTGATGCTCGGAAAGATCTGGTACATGGCCACGCACCAGCAAGACCTGGACTTGATCGTCCTAGATGCTCCGGCGACGGGCCATGCAGTTTCTATGCTTCGCTCCCCAGAGGGGTTCCTACGCGCCGTTCCGGTGGGCCCCCTTGCAACACACACCAGGCAGATTCTCACCTGGTTGCAGAACCCCGAATACGTTGCCGTCAACATAGTCGGGCTGGCCGAGGACCTTCCCGTCAACGAGACGATTGAGACCGTCGGGGCCCTGGAAGAGCAGCTGGGCTTCAATGTGGAGCACGTGTTCCTCAACATGATTTACCCACCCGTCGGACAGGACGAGACCCTGGACAAAGCTGCAGTAGGGCTCGAGGGGCCCGAGTCCCTCGTTGCGTTTGCGCAGAAGGCCGGATCGAAGCTGTCGGCCAAGAACGCCGCTGCCCTGCATCGATGTGCCGAGTTCTATTCAGCCAGGCGCAAGGTACAGAAGCATCACAGTTCCAGGTTGGAGGAGGCTGTGGGGCACACGGCTAGGACCGTCGATCTGCCCTTCTACTTCGACAGTGAATTCGGCGAGAAGCATCTCGAGAACATCGCAGACTTGATCGAGGAACAGCTGACTTGAGCATCCGATCGATTCTCGAAGCCTCAATCGTGGTTTGCGCGGGCGCAGGGGGCGTTGGCAAGACAACCATCTCCGCCGCGATAGCTCTCGAAGGCGCTGCGCGCGGCAAGAAGACGATCGTGCTCACGATCGACCCGGCTAAACGCCTGGCCAACGCCTTGGGAATCGACGAGCTCACCAACAAGGCGCGGAGAATTCCAGATGAAGCGTTCGAGGAGGCCGGGCTTAAGCCGGCTGATCTCGAGGCCATGATGCTCGATACGAAGACGACCGCCGATGAGCTCGTCCACCGGTACGCACGAAGCCCGGCAAGGGCGAAGAAGATCATCGACAACCGCTTTTACCAGGCGGTGTCCGGGGCGCTTTCCGGAACGCACGAATACATGGCGATGGAAAAGCTTTACGAGCTGGCCGGTGAACAGAAGTACGACCTCATCGTCATCGATACTCCGCCAACGCGAAACGCCCTGGATTTTTTGGATGCACCGAAGAAGATCACTTCGTTTCTCGAAGGCAAACTGTTGAAGTGGTTTCTGCTTCCTGCGATCGGCGGGGGCCGGGGAATCTTCAAGCTCACCAACCTCGCAGCGGTTCAGTTCCTGCGCGTTGTCAGACGGATCGTCGGATCTCAGATCCTGGAGGACACAGCCGAGTTCTTGAAGAACTTCGAGGGGATGTACGAGGGCTTCAAACAGAGGGCGCGGGCCGTGAACGAGCTACTGAGACAGAAGAGCACGGTCTTTGTGGTGGTCACCGCACCGAGCAAGCAATCGATCGAGGAAGCAATCTTCTTTGCATCGGCCCTGAGGAGCTCGCAGCTTTCATTCGGCGGACTGGTCGTGAACAGGGTCCACCCGCGCTTCGGTGTTGGCGAGTTGGACAAGAAATCGCCTCCGTTGATCAAGGCGCTGGGCGAGGTCGCTAAGGGGTTCGAACTAGTCGCAGAAAGGGAGGACAGGAGCTTGCGCCGGCTGGAGAGACAGATCCCCCGGGACCGCTGGGCCAGCGTGCCTTTTCTGACGACGGAAGTTTCCGACCTCGATGCTTTGAGCACGATTGCCGGTCACATCTTCATATAGTCTGGCTCGAATGAAGACCCGGCCCGACACGCTGGACGAGCTCAGAGAGCGCATCGCCAGGCGGATTTCAGACAACCGTCTCACACGTGGTGCCGGCTCCCGAGGGCAGGTCAAGATTGCGCTGCTTCACGGCGCGATGCGTACATTCAGGGCGCACTGGACGGGATTCAAGCTGATGTTCCCAGGTGAAGTCCTGACACTTCGTGCTGAGCTTTCTGACGGTAGTTTCTGGTCGGAGGGGTACATCTCGGCAGACCAGGCCTCGTGGGTCCTTACCTTCAGACAGGTCCCCCATAAGACCCGGGGATCCGGCGGCCCGCGACCCGATGACAGCGTCGCCGCTCCCCAGGCCGTCGATGCCGACGATGCGCGCGAAAAAGACTGGCAGGAGTCGGGTGTTCGGCAGGCAGAGGAGCTCATCCGCATGGAGGACTTCGACGATCCTGCTGAGGCAGTGGACGCGTTCTTCTACTACACGAGCTTTTACGTCTTGAAGTCGGTCAAAACGACGTGGGCCGAGATCGGTTACGAACCAGATCCCTCAGTTGGATGGGACGCGAACCAGGACATCATCGCCTCTCTCCCAATAGACGCAGCCATAGACGAGGGCCTCAAGAAATCAGACATCATCTGGATAACGCTCGACTCCGACCCCGAACACCGGCCCGTTCCATGCTGGTACGTGTACACCAAGGAAAAGCGTCTGTTTGTGCTGTCGGGTGAGGTCGAGCAGCGGCTAAGGGGAGACCGCCGCGCACGAAACGCGCACGTTGTGACGAGGTGGAAAGGGCGCGACGTGCGGATGGCGGAGTTCGACGCAGCGGTCCGCGTGATCACCGGCGCAGACAACCAGGAGTTCCGCGAGATCGGCGAGCTGCTTCTCAACAAGCGGCAGTCGGTAACAGGAACGTTCGAAGAGAACATTCAGCGCCTCGCGCGCGAAGCCGTAATTCTCGAACTCAGTCCCAGGGAGTGACCGGAGCCAACCAGATCATCCGGGGCCTTCAGGCCGCCGGAGTAGACACCGTGTTCGGTCTGCCAGGGGTTCACGCTCTCGGGTTGTGGAAGGCGCTCGAGACATCGGGCATGAGGTACCTCGGATTCCGGCACGAGCAAGCCGCAGCCC
>DATLOJ010000083.1:0-26511 GCA_035536315.1 Actinomycetota bacterium
CTCCTGAGATTCCGGCCCCCGAGGGCTTCGCAGCAGACAGGGGGGCGGCGTGACCCTCGAGGCTTACTTCCCGGTATTGATCTTCGCCGTTCTGGCGACTTTGTTTGGCGTTGGATCGGTGTTCATCTCCGGCCTTCTTGCTCCAAGGAACCCAACTCCCGCCAAAGTCGCGCCGTATGAGTGCGGAATCACGCCAGTGGACACCGAGCGCACCGAGCGGTTTCCCGTGAAGTTCTACATAGTCGCGATGCTCTTCATCATCTTCGACGTGGAGACCGTCTTCCTCTACCCGTGGGCCGTGGTATTTCGCAGGCTCGGAGTGGCGGGAATCATCGAGATGGGCGTGTTCGCAACGTTCCTGTTCGGGGCTTACATCTATGTCTGGAGAAGGAAGGGACTCGAATGGGACTAGCTCCGCAGTCTTCTACCGGGCCCGGATTTCTCCTGGGCAGCCTCGACAAAGTCGTGGACTGGGCGAGACGTTCGAGCCTTTGGCCGGCGACATTCGGGCTCGCCTGCTGCGCGATCGAGATGATGGCGTCGGGGGCGAGCAGGTTCGACCTGGCACGCTTCGGCATGGAGGTGTTCCGGTCTTCACCGCGTCAGGCGGACCTCATGATCGTGGCCGGAAGGGTGTCGCAAAAGATGGCCCCCGTCCTGCGCCAGATCTACGACCAGATGCCCGACCCGAAGTGGGTCATCTCAATGGGTGCATGCGCTTCTTGCGGCGGTGTGTTCAATAACTACGCCCTCGTGCAGGGTGTCGATCAGATAGTTCCCGTCGATATTTACGTCCCGGGCTGCCCGCCGCGCCCGGAGATGCTCATCGACGGGATCATGAAGCTGCACGACAAGATTCTTTCCGGCGATTACCGCAAAGAGCAGAGGGTCTAATGTCCGCGGAAGAGATCATCGCCAAGGTCAAGGGAAAGTTTTCCGACGCGTTCACCGCTGAGTCGACTCGTTTCGACGACGCGGTGTTGACGGTGGTGCCGTCCAAGTGGCCGGCGGTGGCGAAGTGGCTGCAGGGCGATGCGGGCTTCACGTTTCTGTCGGACCTTGCCGGCATGGATCTATTGAAGGCTGAACCGCGCTTCGTGATCGTTTACACGCTCACGTCGATGGATCCTCCGCAGAGACTCCGCATCAACCTGCCGGTCGAGGGGGATCCCCCCAAGGCTCCAAGCGTCGTTCAGTTGTGGCCCGCCGCGAACTTCCACGAACGCGAGGCATTCGACATGTTCGGCATCATCTTCGAGGGCCACCCCGATTTGCGCAGGATTCTCATGCCGGATGAGTGGGAGGGGCATCCGCTGCGTAAGGACTACGCGATGGGCAAGGTTCCCGTCGAGTACAAGCATCTCAGTCCCGGATTCTCATGAGCGATCCGCGGGTTGTAACCGACTTCGAAGAGGCCTCCGCCGGCGCGTTCGTCGAGGAGTTCGACGAAGAGAACGAGCTGATGACCATCAACATGGGTCCGCAACATCCATCGACTCACGGCGTGCTGCGCCTGGTCTTGACGCTAGACGGCGAAACCGTGCGCGAAGCACAGCCGGTCATCGGTTATCTGCACACGGGCATGGAGAAGGAGTGCGAAGACAACAACTGGAGGCAGACCGTGACGATCGTCACGCGCATGGACTACCTGGCCCCCTTCTTCAACGAGCTGGTCTACTCGCTTGCAACGGAGAGGCTTCTGGAAATCGAAGTGCCGCCACGTGCCGATGCAATACGGATCCTCATGACCGAGCTGAACCGCATTAGCTCGCACCTCGTGTGGCTTGCAACCCAGGGGATGGATATGGGTGCGATCTCGATGATGCTCTACGGCTTCCGAGAGCGCGAGCTGTTGATCGACTTCTTCGAGATGGTCACTGGGCTTCGCATGAATCACAACTACATATGCCCCGGCGGCGTATGGCAGGACCTTCCCGAAGGATGGCGGACTCCCGTCTCCGACTTCGTCTCCATCTTCCCGTCCCGGCTAAAGGAGTACGAAGCTCTGCTTACGAAGAACCCCATTTGGAAGCAGCGAACGGTGGGGGCCGGAAGGATCTCGAGAGATGACGCGATCGCCCTGGGCGCGTCCGGCCCGATTCTGCGTGCAACGGGCCTTGCATGGGACATTCGCAAAGCGTTTCCTTACTCGGGCATCGAGCAGTACGAGTTCGATGTTCCGGTTGCCGAAGAGGGCGACGTGTACGCGAGGTACATCGTGAGACTCGAGGAGATGCGGCAGTCACTCAGGATCGTGGAGCAGGTTCTCGATTCGATGCCGGAAGGAGAATTCCGTAACCCCGACCCCAAGATCACGCCCCCTCCTCGGCGTGAGCTCACGCGTTCAATGGAGGCTGTCATTCACCACTTCAAGCTCGTGACTCAGGGGTACACAGTGCCGCCGGGGGATACATACGTCGCTGTCGAGTCTCCGCGCGGCGAGCTAGGCGCGTACGTCGTTTCCGACGGAACCGCGCAGCCGTATCGCGTGCATATGCGGGACCCCTCTTTTGTAAATCTGCAGGCCCTTCCGGTGATGATGAAGGACTCCCTGGTTGCCGATACGGTCGCGTCGATTGCTTCGGTCGACCCCGTTATGGGGGGTGTCGACCGCTGAGCCAGGCGCCCTTGGATCTCGAGCAAGCCGCTGAGGAGATCACCGGCCGTTATCCGGCAAACGGCAGGAGAGCCGCTTTGATCCCGCTTCTTCATGCCGCCCAGGAGCGCGATGGATATGTGACCGACACAGCTATGGAGGAGATCGGGCAGATTCTTGGGCTTACCTCGGCAGAGGTTCTTTCCGTCGCGAGCTTTTACACGATGTTCCATTTGAAGCCGAAGGGCGAGCATGTGGTGGGCATCTGCCACAACATGGCGTGCGCGCTGAATGGCGCGGAACGCGTGATAGCGGCAGTCGAGGGCCATCTTGGAATTGAGTGTGGGCACACAACGCCGGACGGGAAGGTCACTTTGGAGCGGCACGAGTGTCTGGCGGCGTGCGACAAGGCCCCCATGATCCAGGTCGACTACGACCAGATGTTCGGTCCGCTATCGCCGGAGGCCGCGGTGGAGCTCGTCGGTAAGGTCGCGCGTGGCGACGTTCCGGAAGCGCAACCGAGTGAGGCGGCGTCTTGATTCAAGAAACCCTCGTTGTCAAGAAGCGCTGGATGGAGAACCCTTCCGATTCGTTCACAATCGAGCGCGCCGTCGAAACCGGCGCATATGAGGGCCTTCGCAAGGCTCTCAAGGATCATGCACCGGCAGACCTTGTCGAGCTAGTCAAAACCTCCGGCCTTCGGGGACGTGGGGGGGCCGGGTTTCCGACCGGGGACAAATGGTCCCGAATGGCTCCCGCGAAACCGCGTTACGTCGTTGCGAATGACGACGAGGGCGAGCCCTGCACGTTCAAAGACAGAGAGCTGACCGAGCGGGACCCGCACTCGATCATCGAAGGAGCGCTGATCGCTGCGTACGCGGTCGAGGCAGAGGCCGTTTACATCTACGTGCGAGGAGAATTCTCACTCGGGCTCTCGCGGCTCGAGCAAGCGATCACCGAGGCGCGAGAGCGCGGGCTCATCGGTTCGAACATCCTCGACTCCGGCTTCTCATGCGAGGTCTTCACTCACAGGGGGGCCGGCGCGTACATATGTGGAGAGGAGACTGCCCTCCTCGAGTCTCTCGAAGGATTTCGAGGGCAGCCCCGGCTGAAGCCTCCGTTCTTTCCCGCCGTGAAGGGCCTGTTCCACATGCCCACCGCGCTCAACAACGTCGAGACCCTGGCGACGGTTCCCCACATCGTTCTGAACGGGACCGAGTGGTTTCGTTCGATGGGGACCGAAGAGTCCCCGGGCACGCGAATCTTTTCGATCTCAGGAAACGTCGAGCGGCCAGGCAACTACGAAGTCGCGCTAGGGGTCACGTTCGACGAGCTGATCGAGCTTGCCGGAGGAATAACCGGTGGCAACGGGCTGAAGGCGTACGTCCTCGGAGCCAGCGCACCGTGGGTCACGGATCGCAAGATGCCGCTCAGCTACGAGGCGCTTTACGCGGCGGGCTCGATGCTCGGGTCGGGGTCCGTGATCGTCATGGACGAGACCGCATGCATGGTGGAGATGGCCCTCAACTCAACGCGTTTTTTCAACCACGAATCTTGCGGAAAGTGCACACCATGCCGCGAAGGAACCTGGTGGGCAGTGAAGGTGCTGGAGCGGATCGAAAAGGGAGAAGGACGGCTCCAGGACGCCGAGCTCCTCATAAACGTGTGCGACAACATCTCCGCGCCGGGGGAGTTCTACGTACCGAAGGGACAGTGTTTCTGCCCGCTCGGCGACGGCGCTGCGTGGAGTCTTCGTTCCGCGATTCAGCTATTCCCCGATGAGTTCAAGGCCCACGCCGAGCTGGGAGCCTGCCCCCTGAAGGCCAAGGCGGTCGCAGTATGACGAGGAGGATTGCAATCCTGGCCGCACTCGTCGGATGGGTCTACTCCTGGTACTTGTTCCGGGGTGTCAGGAATGAGTTCCAGGTTGGCTCAAGGTCGCTGGCTCCGTCGTGGCTGGTTCTCATGCTGGTCGCCAGTTCCACGGTTCTGATCGCCGCCGCGATTGCTGCGGGAATCAAGCTGAAGGTGTGGCCGCTCCTTGTTGTAGCCGGGGGTATTGCAATGTTTCTGAGCGTTGTTCTTGCTCAGTTCGCCGTGATGCGGGCTTTCTCGCCGGAGGTAACTCTTGGCGAGGCTTTGAGCGCATCATTCCGGACGAGGTCGGTTGTCGGCGCTTTTTTCATCTCCGCCGTTCCGGCGTTGCTCGTTGTTTCCGGGAGCGCAGCCGCCTTTGGACCGGCCGCGCGCAGAGGGGAAACCCTTCATGCCTGACGAGCAGCAGACCGTGAAGCTCACCATCAACGGACTCGAGGTCGAGAGCACCCAGGGCCGACTTCTGATCGACGTCGCCGAGGAGCACAACGTCTTCGTTCCACGGTTTTGCTACCACCCGGGTCTCGAGTCCGTCGCGGCCTGCCGGATGTGTCTCGTGGAGATCGAGGGAAGCAGAAGGCCGCTCGATCCGGCATGTGTGACGCCCGTGGCCGACGGGATGGTTGTGCACACCAAAAGCGAATCGGCCCAAGAAGCTCAGGAGTCGGTACTGGAGCTGCTCTTGATCAACCACCCCCTCGACTGCCCGATCTGCGATCAGGGCGGCGAGTGTCCTCTGCAGGATCAGGCCTTGAGGTTCGGGCCGGGAAAGTCCAGGTACACGGAGGAGAAGAGGCATTTCACCAAACCACTTGCGATCTCAGACCTGGTCATGCTGGACAGGGAGCGATGCGTGCTCTGCTGGCGATGCACGCGGTTCTGCGACGAGGTGTCGGGGGATCGCTTCATCGACCTGATGGACAGAGGCAGTCTCACTCAAATCAACACCGCACATGCGAAGCCGTTCGAGTCGTACTTCTCGGGCAACACAATCCAGATGTGTCCCGTTGGAGCGTTGACATCGCGGTCATACCGTTTTCTCACCCGTCCATGGGACCTTGGCTCATCACCATCCACCTGTTCGCACTGCGCGGTCGGCTGCTCGATCGCGATCGAGCACAGGGCCGGAGAAGTTTTGCGCGGCCAGGCTCTTGCGAACGAAGAGGTCAACGCGTTTTGGAACTGCGACAAGGGAAGGTTCGGCCACCGCTATGCGTCTCACCCCGAGAGACTCAAGGCCCCCATGATTTTGCGGGAGTCCAAGGACGGCCCGCGTTTCGAGTCCGTGCATTGGGACACAGCGCTCGATTTGGTCGAAGGAAAGCTGCAGTCTGCACTTTCGAAGGGGGGGCCGGAATCGGTCGGCTTGATCGGCGGGTCGCACGCAACCAACGAGGACGTGTACGCCGCTTCACTGTTCATGAGAGACGTCGCTGGGACCGCCAATCTCGATTTCAGAACGTTCGACTCAAGCTTTCCCTACGACGAGTTTGGCGAATCCGGCCATCTGGGATCCACAGCGACGTTTGCCGACCTCGACTCAGCTGAGGCGATCCTTTGGGTCGGCGGTGACCCCGAGGAGGAGCTGCCGGTGCTTTATCTGCGCATCAGGAAAGCCGTCGAGCGCGGAGCGAAGCTGGTCGTCATCGGCCCCAGAAAGCTCAGCATCAGCAAATTGGGAATCCACCTCTCGTCCGACCCGGGTGGCGAAGCGCAGGTGATGGATGCTTTGACTGCGGACGCATCCCGCTCCTCCTCGGACGCTATCTCACGCGCCAGAGAAGCCATTTCGACAGGCAAGCTCATCGTTTGTGCAGGGCAGCAGTTCATCGGGTACACCTCGCCGGGAGTCCCACAGAGGGTCAGCCGGCTCCTTGCGGCACGGTCTGCGAAGCTCCTGCTTTGCGTCCCGAATGCAAACTCGCAGGGATGCATCGATATGGGCCTGCATCCCGCACAAGCCACCGGGTTCTCGGGGCCTGCAACTGGCATGTCGACCGAGGACATGCTCCGTGCCGCAGCAGCCGGCCGCATCGAGTTCTTGTGGATGATGGGTGCCGACGTGCTCACCGACTTCCCCGACGCGCGGCTGGCGGCGGCAGCTCTTTCGTCGAGCGCCTTCGTTGTCGTGTCCGAGCTATTCCCAACGGATACGGCCAGGTCCGCGGATGTTGTTCTGCCCGCGTCGTCGGTGGCAGAGAAGGAAGGGTCCTTCACAAATCTCGAGCGGCGAATCCAAAAGGTCAACATGGCCGTCCCGGCCCCCGGAGTTGCGCGAGCCGACTGGCAGATCTTTGGCGATCTTGCGCAAAGAATGGGTCACGACTGGAGCTGGGCGACTTCACGAGACGTCGCGAATCAGATAGCTCGCCATCTTCCTACTCACGCAGACTTCGCATGGGAAGGGCTTGGTGAGGCTCCTGCCCCCGTTCGCCAGGCAGGCGACGACCCCGCGACAGAAGGAGCCTGGCCGTTCTCATGGGAGCTTCGAGCAGTGGATGCAACGCGCCGGCGCGGGTGGGTGTGGCCGATGAACGCACACGCTGGCCCCAACGGATCGGCCGGGCAAAGCGTTGCCCCTCAGCCCGCCGGCTCATCCGCACAGCCGGTGCAGCCCCAAAGTGCGTCGAGGGAATTTCCGCTGGCTCTGCTGGCAGGAAGGATGCTCTTCGACGACGGTGCGATGGTCTCGCGCTCGCCCGAGCTCAGGAATGTCAGAAAGCCGCCGTTCGTGGAGCTTCATCCCGACGAAGCCATGCTGAGGGGTCTGAGTGACGGTGAAGCAGTGACCGTTAGATCGCCGCTGGGCGAGGTTCAGGTGACGCTTCGAGTCTCTTCAGAGTCGCCCAAGGGAGCCGCGTTCGTGCCTTACGAGCTCGCAGACTTCCGGGCGAACGTACTCATGGATTCATCGCAGCCGATCAACTTTGTCGAGGTCGCGCGGTGACCGTTGCGATCTGGCTGATGCTCGCGAAGGTCTTCGTTTTGTTCGGTGCCATTCTCGGACTGGTTCTTTTCATCATCTGGTTCGAGCGCAGGGCGGTCGCCAGGATGCAGAGCCGTTACGGACCGAACCGCTGGGGGCCGTTCGGGATACTCACCAGCCTCGCCGACGGAATAAAGCTGTTCTTCAAGGAACCGCTGACTCCGGCCGCCGCCGACAAGCCGACCTATTTCCTTGCGCCAATAGTCGCGCTCGTTCCGGCGTTTCTTGCGTTTGCTGTCATTCCCTTCGGCGACAAGGTCAAGCTATTCGGCGAGACGGTCAACCTCGAGGTAGCCGACCTGAACGTCGGACTTCTTTGGGTACTAGGCATGGGGTCTGTCGCTGTTTACGGGATAGTGCTTGCGGGTTGGTCGAGTGGGTCGAAGTACCCGCTGCTTGGTGCGATCCGTTCCAGCGCTCAGATGATCTCCTATGAGATTGCTCTATCCCTGTCGCTGCTTCCCGTGATTCTGTTTGCGGGAAGCCTCTCGATGCGAAGCATCGTGGAGGCCCAGACCGGCACTTACGGCCGCCTCTCGTGGCTGCCTGAAGCGCTCGAGGGAATAGGCAACTACATCCCGCGCTGGTATGTGATCCTTCAGTTCCCGGCCTTTCTGATCTTTCTGGTTGCGGGAATAGCGGAGACAAACAGGGCGCCGTTCGACCTGCCCGAGGCGGAGACAGAGCTGGTGGCCGGGTTTCACACCGAGTACTCCGGCATCAAGTTTGCGATGTTCTTCCTCGCCGAGTACATCCACGTCATAACGGTGTCGGCTGTTGCCGTGACGATGTTCCTCGGCGGGTGGGACGGGCCCCGCATTCCCTTCCTTCCGTGGCTCTGGCCGATCGTCTACTTCATTAGTAAAACGTTCGCTTTCGTATTTCTGTTTGTGTGGCTGCGTGCGACGATGCCCCGCCTTCGATACGACAAGCTGATGACGCTTGGCTGGAAGGTGCTCATTCCACTGTCGCTGCTGTGGCTCTTCTTCTCCGCGGGGCTCATCGTTTTTGCCGACGCCTTCGGGCCGAGGTTCGACTAATGACCGACGGGAAGGCAGTGGATACACCGCCGGAAGCTCCACCGACCCGCAAAGAGCGCATGAAGGTGCGGATCGACCAGGTCAAGGAGCTGCTCGATCCCGTGTTCGAGATAGTCGGCGGAACCATCGCGTCCCTAAGGGGTCTCGGGGTGACGTTGAAGCATGTGGTCAGGCGGCCGATCACGATTCAGTACCCGGAGCAGCGGCGTGAACCCTTCCCCCGTTTCAAGGGCAGGCACGTCCTCGACCGGCACCCAGACGGACTCGAGAAGTGCATCGGCTGTGAGCTCTGCGCGGGGGCCTGTCCTGCGGACGCGATCCTCGTCATCGGAAAGGACAACACACCGGAGGATCGCCGCTCACCCGGCGAGAGATACGCAGAGGTTTATGAGATCAACTATCTGCGCTGCATCTTCTGCGGACTCTGCATCGAGGCCTGTCCCACAGAAGCACTCGTAATGTCGAACGCTTACGACCTGTCAACCGACTCGCGCGAGGCAGCGATATTCACCAAGGACATGCTGCTCGTGGAGGCCCCCCTTCAGGAGAGGCCATCGAACGCGAAGCGCGCGGTCCCTGCCGGGCAGGACGTCGGTGACTTCAGGATTTTGAAGGAAGGCCTTGCGCGTGCGAGAGCGGAAAAGGAGCAGGGCCTTTGATCGAGGGCTGGGTTTTCATGTTCTCGGCGCTAATTGCACTTGTCTCCGCTCTGGCGATGGTGGTCTCGAAGCACGCCGTTCACGCTGCCCTCTACCTGGTGGCGACGCAGATCGCTCTGGCGGTCCTTTTTCTCTTGCAGGGCGCATTCTTCATAGCTGCACTGCAAGTAATCGTCTACGCAGGGGCGATCATGGTGCTGTTCGTCTTCGTCATCATGCTCCTTGGGGTGGATCAGAAGGAGGCGTTGCTCGAGCCCCTGGAGTTTCAGCGCCCTCTGGCAATCGGGCTGGGGCTCGTTTTGATTGCCGAGGCTCTGTACCTCGGAACCTACGATCTCGCCAGAGGCCTCGCGGCAAGGGCCGATGTCAGGCCGCTCGCTGGAGAAGGCAACGTCGAAAGCATTGCCCGCATTCTGTTTACCCGCTGGGCCTTTCCGTTCGAAGTCACCTCGGTCCTGCTGGTTGTTGCAGTTGTCGGTGTGATGGTCCTTGCCAGAAGGAGAGCCTGAGGCGTGATCCCCGACACCTGGTACCTGGTGCTCTCTGCGCTGCTGTTCACGATTGGGGCCGTTGGTGTCCTGATTCGCCGCAACGTAATCGTGATGTTCATGTGCATCGAGTTGATGCTGAACGCGGTCAACCTTTCCTTTGTTACTTTCGACAGGATGCTCGGCGGAGTAGACGGGCAGATAAGCGTCTTCTTCGTCCTGGTGGTTGCGGCCGCTGAAGTTGTCGTCGGCCTTGCAATCATCGTCGGGATCTTCAGGCGAAGAGCGTCGGCCGATGCAGACCAAATGAGCATGCTCAAGTGGTAGGGATGCTGCTGCTCATTCCCGCGATCCCACTTGCCGGAGCTGTTTTTCTTCTGATCTTTCGGGCCAAAGTCGGGCGGTTCGCGGGAGCGATTGCGAGCTCGGCGATCGGCGGGTCGTTCTTCGTTTCACTGATCGCGTGGAGCGAGTTACTCAACCGCCCGGCAGAGAGCAGGGCTGTGGGGGGCCGGGTCTTCGAGTGGATAGCTGCGGGATCCTTCCATGCTGATTTCACTCTGAGGGTCGACCCGTTAACGGCCGTGATGTTGCTGGTCGTCACCGGAGTCGGAACCCTCATCCACATCTACTCGATCGGTTACATGGCCTCGGACGAACGCCGTGGAACCTTCTTCGGTTATCTGAATTTGTTCGCTGCCTCGATGCTCGTGCTGGTGCTTGCAGGAAACTTTCTGGTTCTGTTCCTGGGATGGGAGCTGGTGGGCCTCTGCTCATTCCTGCTCATCTCTTTCTGGAGTCACCGCCCGTCCGCTGCGGCCGCAGGGAAGAAGGCCTTCATCGTCAACCGCATCGGCGACTTCGGATTTCTGATCGCGCTGTTTCTCATTCAAAAGACATTCGGAACGCTCGACATGGTGGAAGTCTTCGCCCGAGCCGGGGAGAGTCCGTTGACGGGGTCGCTCGCAACCGCGATCCCACTTTTGCTACTGCTCGGCTGCGCAGGCAAGTCGGCTCAGATCCCGCTTTACATATGGCTGCCCGACGCGATGGAAGGTCCCACTCCGGTGTCCGCGCTCATTCACGCAGCGACGATGGTTACGGCCGGCGTGTACCTGGTTGCAAGGGCTCACGTTCTCTTCGAGCAGTCGCTCATCGCAGGCGGCGTTGTGGTTGGGATTGGGATCGCGACGGCGCTTCTGGCAGCGGCCATCGCAATCTCCCAGGACGATATAAAGAGAGTTCTCGCTTACTCGACCGTCTCACAGCTCGGCTACATGTTCGTGGCGGTGGGAACAGGAGCTCTCAGCCGCTCCGCGCTCCCTTATGTCGCGGGGATCTTCCATCTCGTGACGCACGCGTTCTTCAAGGCGTTGTTGTTCCTTGGAGCAGGATCCGTGATGCACGCGGTGGGTGACGAGACCGACATGAAGAAGATGGGAGGTCTCCGCAAGGCCCTGCCGGTCACGTCGCTCACCTTCATCATCGGCTGGCTCGCGATTTCGGGGGTCCCGCCCCTGTCCGGCTTCTTTTCAAAGGAGTCGATTCTGGCAGCGGCTTGGGAGCACGGCCTTCCCTGGATTTGGGTGCTCGGAGTCATCGTCGCCGGCATGACGGCCTTCTACATGTCGCGGCAGGTGTTTCTGACCTTCTTCGGAGAGTCCCGGGTTGCAGCTGATGTCCACCCGCATGAGTCACCTCCCGTGATGACGCGAGTGCTGCAGTCGCTGGCCCTTCTGGCTGCGGTGGGAGGCCTTCTCAATCTGACCCTGCATCACGGAACTCTCTCCAAATGGCTCGAGCCGGTGTTCACATCGGGTGTTCACATCGAGGCAACAGAGGCGGCAACGCCCCTTGGCCTTCCCGAAGTTGTTGTCTCGGCGTTCATCGCGCTGGTCAGCCTTGCTGCGATCGCTCTGGCTTACCGGCTCTATCTGGCCCCCGGGGCCGAGAAGGCCCGTACGAGGCTGAAAGGCTCCCTCGGTTACTTCGTGCGACTTTCCCAGAAGAAGTTCTTCGTCGACGAGCTGTACAACTCCCTGTTCGTTTGGCCCGGAAAGGTCGTGGCGCGGATTGCCGCATTTGGCATCGACGCAAAGATCATCGACGGAGCTGTAAATGGAGCCGCCAAGGCGGTGGGCGCCGCAGCGCTCAGGATGCGCATGACGCAGAGCGGGCTCGTCCGAAGGTACGCAATGGCCATGCTGACGGGGGCCGCGCTGATTGTGGCTCTATTCGTAGTGAGAGTGCGATGACCATCCCTGTCCTTTCGATCGTCTTGTTTCTGCCACTTGCCGGTGCGCTGCTGGTTTCGCTTGTGCCGAAGGATTACGTGAAGCTCATGCGTCTGGTGGCCCTCGCCAGCTCGATCGTGGCCTTCGGTGCGTCGCTTTGGATGCTCTTTCTATTCAACTCTGCAGACGGCGGCTTCCAGCTGGTGGAAAAAGTCGAGTGGATTTCGCGCTACCGGGCCTCGTACCACCTGGGTGTGGACGGCATCAGTTTGTGGCTGGTCCTTCTTACGACTTTTCTGGTCCCGCTGTGCATCGCGGCTTCGTGGCGAGTCGACAAGAAAGTGAAGGCTCTGAACGTGATTTTGCTGCTGATGGAAACGTCGATCCTCGGCGTGTTTCTGTCGCTCGACCTGCTTCTCTTCTACATCTTTTGGGAGGGGATGCTTATCCCGATGTACTTCCTCATTGGCGTTTGGGGGTACGAGCGGCGCGTCTACGCGGCTCTCAAGTTCTTCCTGTACACATTGTTCGGCTCACTTTTGATGCTGGTCGGCGTGGCTGCTCTGTACTTCCTGGGCGGGCGAACCTTCGACCTTGCGGAGCTTTCCAGGTCGGGCTTAGGGCCTTCCGCGCAGCTCTGGCTGTTCGGAGCGTTCTTTGCATCGTTCGCGATCAAGGTTCCTATATTCCCGTTTCATACCTGGCTCCCTGATGCTCACACGGAAGCGCCCACGGCGGGGAGTGTGCTGCTTGCAGGTGTCCTGCTGAAGATGGGTGGCTACGGATTCCTGAGACTGTCAATCCCGCTGTTTCCGGACGCGACCGTCAAGTTCGCTCCATGGCTGGCGATTCTGGGAGTCATCGGAATCGTGTACGGCGGCATCGTTTCGATAGTGCAAAGCGACGTGAAAAGGCTCGTCGCCTACTCGAGCGTCTCCCACCTTGGCTTTGTTGTTCTGGGCATAGCCGCGCTCAACACCGCTGCGACGACCGGAAGCGTCCTGCAGATGGTCAGTCACGGGCTTTCAACGGGCCTGCTCTTCTTGCTGATAGGGATGCTGTACCAGCGCGCGCATACCCGAAAGATTGCGGACCTTTCCGGCGTGGGCGGCGTGATGCCCGTCTTCGGCGGGATGTTCCTGATCGCCGTTCTCTCATCTCTCGGACTTCCTGGATTGAACGGCTTCGTCGGCGAGTTCCTCATTCTGAATGGGACCTTTCCAGTCATGAGAGCCCTCACAATCATCGCGACGCTCGGAGTAGTTCTAGCGGCGATCTATCTGCTGTGGATGTACGAGCGGGTGTTTACCGGCCCGGTCAAGATCCCACACGCGGAACGAAAGAGCGTATGGCGTGACGTCTCCCCCGGTGAGCTCGCGGTGATAGTGCCGGTCATTGCCATGATGCTCTGGATCGGCCTTTACCCGAAGCCGTTTCTCGACAGGATCGAGCCCTCCGTTGAGCGCGTCCTTTCGAACCTGAACAGGCCGGTGGCTTCCAGATGATGGCGCTTCAAGAGCTCCGAATTCCGGGTGTGTCCTTCATTGCAGTTGCGCCAGAGGTCATCCTCAGCGCGGGGGGCCTTGTCCTTCTCGTGACCGGGTCATTCTTGAAAGGCCGCGCCACCGTCCTTTTCATGTCCCTTCTGACTCTGACTGGGGCAGCGGTCGCAGCGGTCTTATCGGCCGGCAGAGATTTCACGGCATTCTCGGGGGCCGTAGTTCTGGATGACTTCGCGGTCTTCGTGAAGCTGATCCTTCTTGCAGTTGCCGCGATCAGCATTCTCGTATCCGGCCAGCTCCTAGACGATGAACGAGCCCCGGCCCCCGAGTTCCTGGGACTCGTGATGTTCGCAACGGCCGGCATGATGCTGATGGCCTCGGCCTCAGACCTCATGCTTTTGTTTTTGGCTCTCGAGACCTTCTCGCTTGCGCTTTACGTGCTCGTCGCTTTCCGGCGCGGCAGGGCCGACTCACAGGAGGGGGCATTGAAGTACTTCCTGATGGGCTCGTTCTCCAGCGCGTTCTTTCTCTACGGCATCGCTCTGGTGTACGGGGCTACCGGCACCACACGCTTGGAGGGGATAAGGGCTTACGCGCGGGAGATCCCGGTTCTCGGCCAGGGGCTTCTTGCTGCCGGCCTCGCGCTTTTGCTTGTGGGCCTGGCTTTCAAGGTCGCCGCGGTTCCTTTTCACATGTGGACCCCCGACGCGTATCAGGGGGCTCCGTCTCCGGTTGCAGGATTCATGGCAGCAGGGTCGAAGGCAGCCGGGTTCGCGGCGCTGATAAGGGTGCTGTTCTCCGTCTTTCCGAGTCTTGTCTGGGACTGGCGACCGGTGATCGTGATTCTTTCGGTGATTTCAATGGTCGTCGGAAGTGTCGTTGCGATCGTGCAGACCAATGTGAAGCGGATGCTGGCTTACTCGGCAATTGCTCACAGCGGATTTTTGCTTGTCGGCGTGGCATCTGCGAACTCGCGCGGGGTCTCGGGTGCCCTCTTCTATCTGGGTGCGTACGCGGTGACCGTTCTCGGGGCGTTTGCGGTTGTGTATGGAGTTGGGAGGCCGGGCGAGCCTTTCGTTCATATTCAGAACTACCGCGGCCTCGGCAAGACGCGCCCATTTCTTGCATGGACTCTCGTGTTGTTCTTGGCGTCGCTGGCCGGCATTCCCCCAACGGCCGGTTTCTTTGCAAAGTTCGAGGTCCTGTCCGCCGCCGTGTCGGCCGGACTCACAGGTCTTGCTGTCGTCGCAGTTGTGGCGAGCGCTGCAGCCGTCTTCTTCTATTTCCGCATCATCTGGCTGATGTTCTTCGAAGAGCCAGAGGGGTGGGCCGAGGGGGCCGAACAGCCGGCCACCGCGCTTCCCCTGGGACTTGCAGTGATCCTGACTGCCGTTGCAGTGGCCTTTCTCGGGATCGTGCCTGGAATCGTCCTGGACCTTGCGAGCTCTTCGTTGCCGGGCCTTCCTTGAAAGCCGGTGTGGTTGTTCACGGGGGCGCAGGGGTGTGGAGTCAGGACCGCGTACCGGGGGCGGTCGAGGGTTGCAGGAAGGCCGCTGGTGCGGGGGCCGAACGTCTGGAGGACGGGGCCGTCGAAGCCGTCATGGCCGCGGTGAAGGTGCTCGAGTCCGATCCACAGTTCAATGCGGGCCTCGGCTCTTCGCTGACCCGCGACGGGACCGTCGAGCTGGATGCGGCCCTGATGACCGGAGACATGCGCTTCGGCGCGGTCGGCTCATGCCCTCCGGTCGAAAGCGCCATCGAGCTCGCGCGAATGGTCCTCGAGCTGAACGAGCATTCCTTCCTCGTCGGAGCGGGTGCACTCAACTTTGCAGAGGAGCACGGTATCGAGGTGCTGCCACCCGAGGCTCTCATCACTCAGGAAAGGATCGAGCAGCTCGAGAAGGTAAGCCGTGAGTACGAGGCCGGCACCCACGTGTTCGGATCGGGAACGGTCGGCGCGGTTGCCGTCGATGACCAGGGAGTGCTGGCGGCAGGCACCTCCACCGGAGGCATCGTCTACAAGCGCTCGGGCAGAGTTGGAGATACTCCGCTTGTCGGCGCGGGTACGTACGCCGATTCCGACCTCGGCGCCGCGGCGAGCGCCACGGGACACGGCGAGGCGATCCTGCGAGTGCTGCTTTGCCGGGAGGCTGTGGGCAGGGTCAAGGGCCAGGGGGTCGAGGGGGCCGTAACATCCGCGATCGAAGTCATGGAGAAGCGATCGCAGGGCAAGGGGGGGCTGATCCTCATCGACTCGGATGGTTCGCACTTCGCCGGGAAGAACACAGCTCACATGCCGTGGGCCTACGCGGGTTCGAGGGGGGAAGAGCAGGGGTCTTGATGACGCTCGGAAGTAGGATCTGCACGCTTACGCCGCGAGTTAACCAAAGGCCGTTAGATGCCAATAGGGCTTGTGATACGTTTCACAATCGCCCGCAAGCTGAAAGGGAGCGAGGCTAGTTGCCAGAAGGATTTTTTGGCTCGTATCTGACCGTGGCGATATATGCCGGGGCGGTGTTCGGCCTCGTTGGGGGCACCCTGCTCCTAAACCGTCTGGTGGCCCCCAAGGTCTACACCGAAGAGAAATACATCACCTATGAGTGCGGCATCGACCCCATCGGCGGGGGCTGGACCCAGTCGACGGTCAGGTACTACATCTTCGCCATTTTGTTCGTCATCTTCGATGTGGAAGCTGTCTTTTTGTTCCCGTGGGCGGTTGTCTTCGAGAGCCTGGGCATGTTCGCCTTCGTCGAGATGATCGTGTTCATCGCCATCCTCGCCTTGGGGCTGGTGTACGCCTGGAAGAAGAAGGTGCTCGAGTGGCTGTAAAAGCTGAGAACAAGATAAGAAGGGTGAAGCTGCCCGGCCCAGTTTCGTTCCTGCTGAACTGGAGCCGCAAGTACTCGCTGTGGATGTTTCAGTTCGGTCTTGCGTGCTGCTCGATCGAGTTCATTGCCAGCGCCATGCCGAAGCACGACATCATGCGGCTCGGAGTCATTCCGTTCCCCGCCTCACCTCGTCAGGCAGATCTGATGGTGGTAGCAGGGACCGTGACGGACAAGATGGCGCCTGCGATCAAGCGTGTGTACGAGCAGATGCCGGAGCCGAAGTACGTAATCTCGATGGGCTCGTGCGCGAACTGCGGGGGACCTTACTGGGATTCATACAGTGTCACCAAAGGGATCGACCAGATTCTGTCGGTCGATGTTTACGTCCCCGGCTGCCCGCCCAGGCCGGAAGGGCTGCTTCACGGAATTGTCCGTCTACAGCAGATGATCCAGGGCGAGGACATCTCGGAGAAGTGGCGTGGAAGTATCGGAAAGATTCCGCAGGTCATCGGAACGGGTCGAGCCGGAGGCATTTAAGGAGCGGATCTCCTCGAAGTTGGGGGATATCGCTTCGGGGGCCGAGGTTCGAAACGGTCAGGTGTGGTTCCAGGTCCCGCCCGAAAGGGTGGCGGATGCCGCGCGCATCGTCAAAGACGATCCCGACATCGACTGCGGGTACTTCAACTTCCTCTCGGCTATCGACTGGCAGGACGATGGCTTCGAGGTCGTCACACTGGTCTACTCCCTGACGTACGCCATGACCGTCGCCTTTACGGCAAGGCTTCCCAAGGAAAATCCGTCGCTGCCGACACTGACATCGGTCTACATGGGGGCCGACTGGCACGAGCGCGAATGCGCCGAGATGTTCGGGATCACGTTCGAGGGCCATCCCAACCCGCAGAACCTCTATCTGGCCGACGACTTCGAAGGGCACCCCCTGCGCAAGGACTTCAAGCTGGCGAGCCGAACGTACAAGCCATGGCCGGGAGCAAAAGATCCAGACGAGGCGGGGGGCAGATAATGGGCCTCCCGGAAGAGTCTCCACGCAAGGCACGGTTGACGGGGGCCGGTGCCCTGCGCACCGAGGAGATGGTCCTGAACGTTGGGCCGCAGCACCCTGCAACGCATGGAGTCCTGCGCCTGATCGTCACCCTGGACGGAGAGCGCATCGTCGAGGGAATCCCGGTCATCGGATACATGCATCGCGGGCACGAGAAGCTCGTCGAACAGCGGGACTTTCGCCAGATCACGAACCTGCTCTCGCGGATGGACTGGCTTTCCGGCATCAACAACGAGATACCGGCGTCTCTTGCGGTCGAGACCCTGATGGAGCTAGAGGTGCCGGAGCGCGCTCAGTACCTGCGCGTGATCCTTGCCGAGATCAACCGCATAACAAACCACCTGATGTTCACCGGGTCCTTCGGCCTCGAGCTCGGTGCCACCACCCCCGTGATGTACGCCTTTCGCGAGCGCGAGGTTCTTCAGTCGGCAATGGAGATGGTTACCGGAGGAAGGATGCACTTCGGGTTCATCAGGCCTGGGGGCCTCAAAGAGGATGTGCCCAAGGGTTTTGTCGAGCTCGCCCTAAAGGGAATCCGGCAGCTCATCAAGTTCATCCCCGATTACGAGAACCTGATGATGGGCAACGAGATCTTCAAACAACGGACGAAGGGCATCGGCATCCTGCCCCCCGACCTTGCGATCGAGTATGGAGTTTCCGGCCCCCTGCTGCGCGCCAGCGGCGTGGCTTATGACGTTCGGAAAGCAGACCCTTACCTGATCTACGACAAGTTCGACTTCGACATCCCCATTGGAACGTCGGGCGACTCTTTCGATCGTTTCTACGTTCTGATCGAAGAGATGAAGGAGTCTGCCAAGATCGTGGAGCAAGCGCTAGAGGGCCTCCCGGCCGGCTCGCACATCGGACAGGTTCCCAAGAGGCTCACGCTGCCGGAAGGCCGTGTGTGGGCTCATGCCGAAAACCCTCTGGGGGAGCTCGGCTACTACCTGGTGTCCGACGGCGAGGCCAAGCCGTACCGCCTGAAGATCCGGACACCATCGTTCTCAAATATCAGCGTCGTTCCTCATATGCTGCGTGGCGCTTACGTGCCGGACATGATCGCAATTCTCGGAAGCATGTTCTTCGTAGTGGGAGACATTGACCGTTAATGGGTGAGCTGATTCAGAACCTTCTGGCCAACGACTTCGTAATTCTCGGCTTGAAGCTGGGAGTGTTGCTTGTGCTCCTGCCGGCCACCCTCGTGCTCGGTTACGTGGAGCTGAAGCTGGGGGCCCACATGCAGCACCGGATGGGCCCAATGTACCCCGGAGGATTCCACGGATGGGCACAGACCCTGGCGGACGGCATCAAGTTCGTTCTGAAGGAAAACATCGTCCCGAAAGCAGCCGACAAGTTCGTCTTTGCACTCGTACCGTTCATCACGATGGCTGCGTCGGCGTTGATCTTTGTCGTGATTCCGATCGGCCCGAAGCTTGTGATTGAGGATCTAGATGTTGGGATCTTTTACGTGCTTGCGGCGTCGTCGATCGGCGTAATCGGCGTTCTGATGGCCGGCTGGTCGTCGGCGAACAAGTATTCGCTCATGGGGGCCTTGCGCGCAGCCGCGCAGCTCATCGCGTACGAGCTTCCCCTCGTTCTGGCTGCCGCCGCGATCGCTATGCAGGCCGGATCGCTGTCGCTCGTTGGAATCGTCGAGGCGCAAAAGGATTACTTCTTCGGGATCGGCCTTCCCTTCCTCGCGGGGCCCGGCGCACTCGGCTTCTTCATCTTTCTGACTGCGGCGACCGCGGAGCTCACCCGCCCACCCTTCGACATGCCGGTCGCCGAGGCCGAGATCATCACCGGCGCGTTCACCGAATACACGGGGATCCGTTTTGCTTTCAGCCTCTTTGCAGCGGAGTACATCTCGATGATCGGGCTCGCCGCTGTGGCAACGACCCTATTCATGGGCGGTTACCTCCCGCCGGTCGCGGCTCTGGCGGGCCTGCCGATTCCCGGGTTCGTGTGGTTCATGGGGAAGATGGGCACGATCCTGTTCCTGCTCATCTGGATCAGATGGACCTACCCGCGTTTGCGTGAGGACCAGCTGCAGAAGTTCGCGTGGAAGATCCTCATCCCCCTTTCGCTCGTGAACATCTTCGTGACCGGACTTTGGCAGATCAACCCATGGATCGACTTTTAGGAGCACCTTGATGGCGATTGACGAGGACCTAATAGACGAAGAGCTCCTGGAGGAGCCCGAGCTAAAGAAGACCACCTTCGGGACGGGTCTTCTCAAAGGGCTCGGGATCACACTTCGCCACTTGCTCTCGCGCTCGGTCACGATCCAGTACCCCGACGAGAAAGACATCCTTCCCCCGCGCTCGCGCGGAGTGATAGCGCTAAAGACTGAGAACTGCACCGTTTGCATGCTCTGCGCGCGCGAATGTCCCGACTGGTGCATCTACATAGAAGGTCACAAGGACTCACGTGAGCCTTCGGCCCCCGGGAAGAGGGCCAAGAAGTTCAACGTTCTCGACCGGTTCGCCATCGACTACGCACTTTGCATGTACTGCGGCATCTGCGTGGAAGTGTGCCCGTACGACGCCCTGTTCTGGAGCCCCGAATATGAATACGCGGAGTACGACATCACAAACCTGACTCACGAGATCCCGCGTCTGAACGACTGGATGTATTACGTGCTCCCGCCGGCGCCACTCGACGAAGGCGCGCAGGGCCCACAGCTCAAAGCTGCAGTAGCCGCCCCCGCTCCGGCTCCGCCGGCTGCTCCGCTCGCGGCCGCTCCGGCAACCGCACCAGCCCAGACACCCGCAGCCCCGGCCAGTGCTCCGGCGGACTCCGCGCAAGCCGCAGAAGTCGAACCCACCGCTGCCGGGGAGGTCGTGCCACCACGAGACGCCGAGGGGACTCCGACTACTCCTGAATCCGAGGCTGCGGTGACGCCCGAAGCGGCCGAGGCGATCGAGACGGAAGTTGCCACTGGAGAATCTGCGCCCCAGGAACCCGCACCGGCCCCCACCCAGCCCGCGCCGACTCCGGGTGACGCGAAGACGGAAGAGGAGGCGGCGGAGATCAGGCAGCAGGTGTACGAAGCAGAGATGGCAAAGGGCTCGGATCCGAGAGTCGCGGAGGGCCGCGCAAAGGCAGCAGAGATGCGCGCCATAAAAGGAACGAAAGGACCGCAGTGAGGCTCGCTATATGACGCCCTGGGTTTTCATTGGCGTGGCCGTCGTGATGTCGATCGCAGCTATTCGTCTCGTTACTACCAAGAACCTGGTGCACGGGGCGCTCTACCTCGTTGTCACTCTGATGGGAGTAGCCGTCGTATTTCTCCTGACGGCGGCAGAGTTCGTGGCCTGGGTTCAGGTCCTGATTTACGTCGGCGCGGTGATCGTCCTTTTGCTGTTCGGGCTCATGCTCACCAAGGCCCCCATTGGAAGGACCGCGCTCGACAACGATCGCCGCGGCTTCGCGGCGCTCGTTGCTCTGGGCATCTTTGCGGTCACCGGGACGGTGTTGTGGACCTCATTCGAAGGCAAGGAGATCCAGGTGGGCCACTCGGTAACGACCGAGCAGCTAGGCACCGAGCTCTTCACGCGCTTTGTGCTCCCATTCGAGGTCGTATCCGTGCTTCTGCTCGCAGCGCTCGTCGGCGCCGTGATCCTGGCGAAGAGGGACTAAGTCGTGCCGGTCCAGTGGGTGTTGCTGCTATCGGCCTTCCTGTTCTCGGTCGGCATTTACGGCGTCCTCGCTCGGCGGAACGCAGTGATCGTGCTCATGTCGATCGAGGTGATGCTGAACGCGGTCAACATCAACCTGGTCGCCTTCAACGCTCTACTTCAGGAGACGCACCTGATGGGGCAGATCTTCGCCCTGTTCGTCATCACGATTGCCGCTGCGGAGCTCGGCGTAGGACTCGCCATTGTCATCCTCATCTACCGAAACAGGACGACCGTATCGATTGACGAAGTGAGCCTGATGAAATGGTGAGCACAGTCAAGGAAACTGCCGAAGCACTGCCGGGCGTGATCGAGATCGCGTGGCTGATCCCGGTTATTCCGACAGTCTGCTTCTTCCTGATCGTGTTCTTCGGAAAGAAACTGAAGGGCAAGGGGGCCGAGATCGGCATAGCTGGAATCGTGGCTGCGCTGGCTCTTTCGATTCCGGTCTTCTTCAAGACCATCGGCCAACTCGGACACAAGGACTTCCACGGGTACAGCAAGAGCGTTACCTGGATGGAGTTCGGCGACAAGGAGGTTCTCGAGCTCGGATACCGAATCGACGGGCTGACCGTCGTGATGCTCCTGGTGGTGTGCTTCGTTGCTCTGATGGTGCACATCTACTCGACGGCCTACATGAAGGGCGAGGTTCGCTACACCTTCTACTACGCAGCGCTATCGCTGTTTACGGGGTCGATGCTCAACCTGGTGCTCGCCAACAACCTGCTTCAGCTGCTGGTCGGCTGGGAGGGGGTGGGAGTTTGCTCCTATCTGCTCATCGGCCACTATTGGGAGGAGAAGGAGAACTCGAACGCCGCCATTAAGGCGTTTCTCACCACAAGGATCGGCGATGTCGGCTTCATGTTCGGGATCTTTGTGCTGTTCTTTGCGGCCAAGACCTTCAACATTCAGGCGATTACCGAGATCGTCGAGGAGGGCCACATCTCGAACACGGTGCTCACCACCGCTGCTCTTCTGTTGTTTGCTGGGGCTATTGGAAAGTCCGCACAATTCCCACTGCACGTATGGCTCCCAGACGCCATGGCAGGACCTACCCCGGTCTCGGCCCTGATCCACGCCGCGACGATGGTTGTAGCGGGGGTTTACCTGGTTGCCCGGATGTACACGGTGTTCCATGCCTCTCCCGACGCTCTCCAGGTCGTGGCGATCATCGGCGCAATCACGATGCTGATGGCCGCGCTACTGGCCCTCATCCAAAACGACATCAAACGAGTGCTTGCCTACTCGACGATCTCGCAGCTGGCGTACATGGTTGCCGCCCTCGGGGTGGGTGCCTACACGGCCGGCGTGTTTCACATCTGGACTCACGCGTGGTTCAAGGCGCTGCTCTTCCTGGGAGCGGGGTCGGTGATCCATGCCGTCCACTCCAACAACATGAGCGACATGGGCGGCTTGAAGGACCAGCTGCCTATTACACACAAGACGTACCTGATCGGGTGCCTGGCTCTTGCAGGAATGCCGGGACTGGCGGGTTTCTGGTCCAAGGACGAAATCCTCACCGGCGCCTTCGATTCGGCTACCCACGGAAGCACGGTGGGGTGGGTGGTCTTCATCTCCGCTTCACTTACGGCTTTCCTGACGGCTTGCTATTCGGCCCGGATGTACTTCCTCACGTTCCGCGGCAACCCGAAGTACGACACTTCTCACGTCCACCCTCACGAGAGCCCGGCGGCCATGACAACTCCTCTGATCCTGCTGGCCGTTCTTGCTGTAGCCGGAGGGTGGATTGGCCTTCCCGGTTCCTGGAACCAGTTCGCCAAATGGGTTCACTTCGGTGAGGAACACGCCGTCTTCAGCTTCCCGGTGGCGGCCTTTGGAACTCTTCTCTTCGTGGGAGGTTTCGCCTTGGGCTGGGCCATGTTCCACAAGGGCAAGTTCCGTTTCGACATCAAAAAGAGCCCGCTGGCGTGGTCGTACAAGCTGCTCGAGAACAAGTACTACCTGGACGACCTTTACATGGGAGTTATCGTCCGCCCGATTAGGGACCAGGTGTCCAGGTTTGCTTACTGGACCAACCAAAACATTCTCGACGCAGTGGTCAACGCGGGGGGCGCTGCTGCGCTTGGTCTCGGCAAGAGCCTGTATAAGAACGTTGACCAGCCTGTGATAGACGGAGCCGTGAACGGAACCGCTCGCATCACCGGGAAAATCGGCGACACCCTAAAGTTCTTTCAAACCGGCAACGTTCAGTACTACGCGGCAGTTCTATTCATCGGCATCGGGATTTCCGTCGCCGGTTTCCTTTATTTCAACTGAGGCGGAGGTAGCTAGTAGATGGACTGGATAACTGACTGGGGGCTGACGCTGGTTGTGTTCCTGCCGGCGCTCGGTGCGGTCTTCATGGCTCTGACACCGAAGGGCAGAGACTCGACCATCAAGTTCTGGGCTCTGGTTTTCACCGGCCTGCCCCTGCTGGTCGGGCTTCTGATGCTGGGCAGGTACCAGTACTCGGACGGCGGTTTCCAGTTCGAGACGAACCTCAGATGGATTCCCTCCATCGACGCCAACTACCACATAGGCGTCGACGGAATCGCGCTGCCGATGGTGATGCTGAGCTTGCTCGTCACGTTCCTCTGCGTCATCTACTCATGCTGGCATCTGCCGGAGCCGCATAACCCGAAGTTGTTCCTCGCGCTGTGTCTGTTGCTCGAGACGGGGATGACCGGAACCTTCGTAGCCCTGGATCTGGTGCTGTTCTTCATTTTCTGGGAGGTCGTGCTCGTCCCGATGTACTTCATCATCGGGCTCTGGGGTGGTCCCCGCAGAGAGTACGCCGCGATCAAGTTCTTCCTGTACACGTTCTTCGGGAGTGTGTTCATGCTCCTTGGCTTTCTGGCCCTGTACTTCCAGTCGGATCCCCACACCTTTGACATCGTCCTTCTGCAACAGGCCGGTGTGTTGTCGATGACGAAGACCGCTGCCAACCTGATCTTTGCGGGGATCGCGCTGGGCCTGGCGATCAAGGTGCCGATGTGGCCTTTCCACACCTGGCTTCCAGATGCCCATACCGAGGCGCCGACGGTCGGAAGCGTGCTGTTGGCTGCGGTCCTTCTGAAGATGGGCACTTACGGCTTTGTGCGCATCGCGATTCCGATACTTCCGGATGCGGCTCGCACGTTTGCGCCGTTCATCGGAGCGCTTGCTGCGATAGCGATCATTTACGGCGCTCTCAACTGCCTTGCGCAGGTTGACCTGAAACGCATGATCGCGTTCAGCTCCGTCGGCCATATGGGCTTCGTGATGCTGGGCATAGCAACGATGACCGATGTCGGTATCAACGCGGCCGTCTTCGGAATGGTCGCGCACGGAGTGATCACCGGAATGCTCTTCTTCATTGCGGGATCGATTCACGAGCGTTATCACACAAGGGACATCCCAGAGCTCGGAGGCCTGGTCTTGAAGATGCCGGTGATGGGCGGGCTGCTTGCGTACTCGGCGATCGCATCCCTCGGACTTCCGGGCCTTGCAGGGTTCTGGGGTGAGGTGACGGCCCTTCTTGCGAGTTACAACCCGCTGGAAGGGCTCGACCTCACATGGTTTAGAACGTTCATGGTTCTGGGTGGAATCGGGACCGTACTAACGGCCGGTTACTTCCTGTGGATGCTGCAGCGAGTGAACCTGGGCAAGGTTCCGGCCCAGTGGCAGGACAAGAACTTCGCCGACGCGCAGCCGCTGGAGCTTGCGGCCTGGGTTCCCCTTCTCGCGTTGATCCTGATCCTGGGTGTTTTCCCCAAGTTGATTCTCGACGTGACGAACCCCGCAGTCGTCGAGTTGACCCAGCTGCTGACTCGCTGACGCATTCATGCAGATAGACCTGATCGCAATAGGACCTGAGATCATCCTGACGGCCGCGCTCTGCGGGGTCCTTCTGCTCGACCTGTTCCTGCCGGACAACCGCAAATGGCTGGCTATGCCGGCGTCCTTCGCCGGAGTGCTGGCGACCCTGGCGGCCGTCCTCTACATCGCGATGACTCATGAACGTTCGACTTTGGGCGGGATGTTTGTGGTCGATTCGTTCGCGATTTTATTCAAAGCGGTGTTCTGTCTGGCTGCGCTTCTCGTATTTACGATCTCCCACGATTACTTGAAGGAAGACACGATTCACCAGGGCGAGTACTACGTCATGCTGCTCTCGTCCTTGCTGGGAATGCTCGTGATCTCCTCGAGCAGAGACCTGATCGCAATCTTCGTAGCCCTGGAGCTGATCTCGCTGCCGGCCTTCGTCCTGGCCGGCTTGCGTAAGAGCGATCTTCGATCTAACGAGGCTGCTCTCAAGTTCTTCTTGTTCGGCGTGTTGTCGACCGCGGTGATGCTCTTCGGGATGTCGCTGATCTACGGCATCACGGGCACCACGAACCTGGCAGACATTGCAACGGTCATATCGGTCGCGACTCCTTTGCGAGACGTGGCGATCCTCTCGGTCTTCTTCCTGTTGGTGGGAATTGGGTTCAAGATCTCGGCTTTTCCATTCCAGTGGTGGGTGCCCGACACCTACGAGGGATCACCCGTGCCGGTGGCCGCGTTCCTGTCGGTTGCTTCGAAGACAGCAGGGTTCGTGGCCCTAATCCAGATCATGTTTGTTGCGTTCATTCAGCTGGCCGACCAGTGGCGGCCTTTCCTCGCAATTCTTGCGGTACTGACGATGACTTTTGGCAACCTGGTTGCTCTGAAGCAGAAGCATCTCGTACGGCTGCTGGCTTACTCGTCGATCGCTCAGGCGGGTTACATCCTTCTGCCCCTCGGGATTGCGTCAGCGACGAACCAGTCCCGCAACCGCGAGGCCTTCATCGCAGCGACCGTGTATCTGCTCATCTACGCCTTCATGGAGACGGGGGCATTCGCCGTCGCGATTGCGGTTGGGCGCAGGGGCAGGGGTTATCAGATCAGCGACTACGCGGGGCTGATGAAGCAGGCTCCGGGGCTTGTCCTTGCTATGGCCATCTTTCTCTTCTCCCTTGCGGGTGTTCCGCCAATGGCAGGCTGGGCTGCAAAGTTCTTCATCTTCCGGGCGGTCCTTAATGCCGGTGGTATCTGGCTCGCGATAGCGATGGCAGTGAACACGGTGATCGCCCTGTTCTATTACGCGGCCGTGGCCAAGAAGATGGTGTTCGACGAACCCGCGCCGGGCAAGGTGGCGTTCGGAACGCCGCCGCTACTGGGAACTGCGATCACTCTTGCGGCGATAGTGGTTGTTGTCGTCGGGATACTGCCGGACCTGTTCGGCCGCCTTGCGGAGGCCTCCGCCCTCTTCTAGCTCCCCGCACCCGCGGTTGGAGGCAGTTTCGCACGAGGTAATTACCGAGAGGCGCTATCTTCTTATTGAGGTGATGAGGAAATGAAGAACCATCTGAAGACCGCCTTGCTTCTCGGTGCCCTAACCGGAATCCTGCTGCTGATAGGTAGCGCCATCGGCGGCCGCACCGGCGCCACGTTCTTCCTCTTCATTTCCATCGCCATGAACATGGGCGCGTACTGGTTCAGCGACAAGCTGGCCCTCAAGATGAGCGGCGCCAAGCCGGTCTCCGCGGCGGAGGCCCCCGAC